>JAOUPW010000145.1 GCA_029879665.1 Rhodospirillales bacterium
GCGATGACGATTACCGGGTTTATCTGAACCTGATGGCCGAATGGTGCGCCCATTATGGCGTGTCGGTTTGGGCCTATTGCCTGATGACCAATCACATCCACCTGATCGCCGTTCCCGAAACCGAAGAAGCGCTTGGGCTCGCCGTCGGCGAGGCGCACCGGCGCTATACCCGTCACGTCAATTTCCGTGAAGGCTGGCGGGGACACTTGTGGCAGGGTCGGTTCGCTTCGTTCCCCATGGACGGGCGCCATCTTCTGGCGGCAGCGCGGTATGTGGAATTGAACCCGGTGCGGGCCCGGTTGACGAAGCGGCCCGGGGATTACCCCTGGAGCAGTACCAAGGCGCATCTTGCGGGCCGGAACGACCCGTTGGTCAACGTTGATCCGCTGCTGAACATTGCCGGAGATTGGGCGGCATTTCTGGCCGGGGGGCTGGGCGAGGAGGAATACGGCGCCCTGCGCAACCACGAGCATACCGGACGCCCGCTGGGCGATGAGCGGTTCATCGAGCGGTTGGAAACCACCCTCGGAAGGCCCTTGAAGAAGAAAAAACCGGGGCCGAAGCGCAAGCGCGGAGACGGCGAATAACTACATAAAACAACTTAATCGAATAACGGGAACACGATCCTTGGTTCCCTGAGGGAAAAAGGCCAGGTCCCCGTTAATCTTCAATTCCATTCCCCCTCTTCAATTCCATTCCCCCATTGACCCACCCCCGCCGCCGCGTTAAGTGTCGGAAATGACGCGCATCCTTTCCGCCCTCGCCCTGATCTTCCTGCTGGCCGCCTGCGCGGCGCAGGTGGACAACATGGCCGTGCTCACCTCGCCGGACGTGGAAGCGGCGGCGGCCTCGAAACTGGCCGGTAAGATTCATTTGGAACGGGTCAGCGTTGCTGAGAAAACCAGCCCCTTCTGGACGTCGGAAATCGGCGACGAGGCCTTCGCCTTCGCCCTGGTGCAGTCGCTGGATTCCCACAAATTGCTGAGCCCCCACGAACTGGACGCCAGATACGACCTGACGGCGAAGCTTATCAAGGTCGATCAGCAGACCACCGGCTTCGATCTGGTGGTCTCCACGGAAGTGGAATATCTGCTCGTCGACCGCAACGCCCGGCGCGCCTTCTATCACATGGCCATCGTCGCGCCCTACAAGGCGAAGTTTTCCGAAAACGCCATTCTCACCAAACGCCTGCAACTGGCCAACGAAGGGTCGATCCGCAAGAACATCCGCAAATTCATTTCCGAAATTCTCGCCAAGGCCCAGGAACTCAACTAAACCGCCGCCCCAAACCCGGTCAAAATTCAGACTTATCAATATCCTAGCAAGGATATGGCCGGCTTAGTCAAAGTTGTTTAGCTATATACATAACAATTCTGAATTGTATAATGGTTCGCGTAAACAACAGTGACTAAATTCATAAAAAGGGGGGGAGAAATGAAAAAATTCATTTCATTGGCGAGTATTTTTCTAATTACCGCCTGTGCCGGCCGGGAACCGATGCCGGTTCAGACCGCCGCCGGGGCCGATTACGACCGAAGCTGCAAATCGCTCGAGGTTGAATATATTTCCAATAACAACTCGGCCCGGTCCAAGATCGCGGCGAACAAGTCTTCTGATGAAGGCGACGTTGCCCTGGGCGTGGTCGGAGTCGTGTTGTTTTGGCCCGTTCTATTTGCCATGGATACGAAAAACGCAAACGGAGTCGAAGGCAACGCGCTTCTTGACCGCAATGATCATTTAAGAACTATTGCGGATTCCAAGGAATGCAACGTTTCCGCATGGCCGCCGGCACCGGCTAAATACGACTGAGCGCTTTACGGGCTACCTTTTATAAACCGGGCCGGGGGTTGAACCGATTTACCCCGCCCCGCGCAGATAAATCATTACGTCCAGCGGCGGCACCTCGATGCCGGCCTGGGTCAGCAGGCAGTGCACCTGGCCCCGGTGGTGGGTCTGGTGGTTGAACACGGTCTGCAACATGCGCCGCGCCGGCTGGATGAAATCCCCGGGCCGGGAAAGCTGGTGGAAGGTGATCTCCTCGTCCAGGCCGCTGTCGCCGAGGCCATCGACGATGTCGATGATGCGTTCGTCCATGGCCTCGCGCGCCGCTTTCAGGGCCGCCGGATCGTCATGCAGGATCTGGTCCAGGGATTTTATTTCCGCCGGGACATCCCCGGCGATGCGGCCGAACCAGAGCCGGTCGCCGATGAGGATATGGTTCAGCGTGGCGTGGACCGAACCGAAAAAGGCGCCACGGTCGGCGCGGTAATCTTCGTCGGAAAGTTGGGCGGCGCAGCCGTACAAGCGGCCGTTGACCCACTGGTTGAACCGCGCCAGCACTTGAAAATCATTCATCCCGTCGTTCTCCCTGCGGCCCTTGTTGCCTGGTGGTTCCGGCCGGCGCAAACCTTCCGGCGCTGGAAGCTATTGGTGGAAAAAGAAATTGCGAATTCCCGGAATATATCTAGATTGCGAAAAAATAACCTTATCCCGGATTCAAAGGAATTCCCATGAGCTATCATTTCACCACCACCGTCAATACGTCCTTCGAAAACGCCATCGCCATCGTCACCGAAAAATTGAAGGAAAAAGGCTTCGGCGTGCTCACCACCATCGACGTCAAAAAGGCGATGAAGGAAAAAATCGACAAGGACGTCCGCCCCTACACCATTCTCGGCTCATGCAATCCCCACTACGCCTACAAGGCGCTCCAGGCCGAGAACAAGATCGGCACCATGTTGCCCTGTAACGTGGTGGTTCAGGAAACGGAGTCCGGCGCCATCGAAGTTTCCGCCGTCGATCCCCTGGCTTCCATGCAGGCCATCGAGAACCCGGCGCTGGAAGAAATCGCGATGGAAGTTCAGGGCATGCTCAAGGAAGTGATCGCGTCGATCAACGCATAACCGGGCCAAATCCAGCCCGGCGCCGGATTCAGCCGGGGCCGTGTTTAGCCTTGGCCTCGTGATGGCGGTTGAAGGCTTCTTCCAGCCGCTCCACCGATTCCCGGCCTTCTTTTTTGTCGCCGCCGATCCGGGACACGTCCATTTCCAGGGCCTGCAGCAGCATGTCGGCGACGTCCATCTTGCCTTCGTCGCAGGCCTGGTTGTGGGCGGCGATGATCTTGTCGCTGAGTCTGCGCATATGAATCTGTTCCATGGAATTCCTCGTCCTTTGGCCGTCGTAACCGCCCGTTATTATTGCCGATGCGGGCATTATAAGGAGTGGGCGCGGGGGCTGCAATCTTCCGCCGGGCTGAATACCGCAGCCTTAAAAAGGTCGTAAAATCCGGAAAAAAACCGGGCCCGAAGGCCCGGCGGATGAAACCATGGAGGTTTGTCCGATTCTTATAAATGGTGGCTCAGAATCGTGTGTTCCGAATCCGCCATGATGCGCAGGAAGGCATCCTTGTTGACGTGAACAAGGGTATTGTGATCGCCGCCTTCGAAATAAATGTCATCGATCCGCGAAAGGCTGTCATCCCATACGGTTTTCAGGCCATAGGCCTTTCCCGCCGGCGGGATGGCGCCGATGGCGCAATCGGTAAACAGTTCGGCCATGTCGTCTTCGCTCGCCAGATAGACGTCCATGCCCAGGTATTCGGAAATCTTGTCCATTTCCAGAAGATGGGTGGCGGGCAGAACCGCCAACACGAATTGTCCCGAGCCGCTGGTCAAAAGCACTGCCTTGGCCAGCCGGTCGCCCGGAATATGCGCTTTCGAGGCCGATTCCAGTGCCGATTGGGTGTATTCGTGAAGGAGGGTTTCGTATGCGACGTTCCTGTTGGACAGGAACTGTTTGAGGGTTATCGCGACTGCCATAGGTTTTCTCCCCTGTGTCAGGAGGACGAAAAAAGGCCCATCGACCGCGTCCAGGGCGAAAGGCCCCAACGGAAAATTTTAACACAAAACCCGCCCCGGGTCATCTTTTAGCGGAGAATCCGGGGCGAGGGCCGGAGACCGGGACAGAGCCCGTTCTTAATGGGGGCTTATTTGGAAAAGACGGAGGAATCGACGAAAAACTGGTTGATCTTCCATTTTCCGTCTTCCAGGACCAGGGTCATGGTGATGTCGGCATCGCCTTTTTCAAAGTCCGCCTTGGCCAGATATTTGGCGTAGATGGTTTCGGCGCCGGTGTCGTTGCGGTGCACCGTCGCGTCCCCTGCCGATCCCCGGTATTTCGTCATTTTACCTAGGCCGTTTTTCATCTTGATGAAGAGGGCATCGAGTTCATTGGCCTTGAATGAGTCATGCAGCTTGCGGCTGGCGCGGAACCCGAATTCCGCCTGGCTCCATTCGTAAACGATGGCCGGCACGGCGACGTCTACATAGGCCTGGCTGCCGATGCCAATCCCTTCGGAGGCCTTGAACCGATCATAAAGAAGGTATCCGGTCAAGATCCACAGTAAAACAAACAAAACAGCGACGACTTTACCAATTTTAGTCACAGTTTTTCCTTATTTTTAATAAAAAAACTTTTTTTGATCTTCCGTACACGACATTTATACCGTTATTTATTCCGGATTGTCATTAAGAAACGATGAAGCCGCAATCCCCTACTTTAAGTTGATCCTGCCGCTCCCTTGCTTGGCAGAAACGGGGGCAGGGGGTAGGGTCTGGACCCGATCGATCCAATATCTATAAAAGAGTTCTGAATTCAGACAGTAGAGAGAACATCCCCATGCCCGAATACCGTTCCCGTACTTCCACCCACGGCCGCAACATGGCCGGCGCCCGCGGCCTGTGGCGCGCCACCGGTATGACCGACGACGATTTCGGCAAGCCGATCATCGCGGTCGCCAATTCCTTCACCCAGTTCGTGCCCGGCCACGTGCACCTGAAGGACCTGGGTCAGATGGTGGCGCGCGAGATCGAGAAAGCCGGCGGCGTCGCCAAGGAATTCAACACCATCGCCGTCGATGACGGCATCGCCATGGGTCATGACGGTATGCTCTATTCCCTGCCGTCCCGTGAGATCATCGCGGATTCGGTGGAATACATGGTCAACGCCCATTGCGCCGACGCCGTGGTGTGCATTTCCAATTGCGACAAGATCACCCCGGGCATGCTGATGGCCGCGCTCAGGCTCAACATTCCCGCGGTCTTCGTTTCCGGCGGCCCCATGGAAGCGGGCAAGATGAAGATCGACGGCAAGGACACCGCCGTCGATCTGGTCGACGCCATGATCCAGGCCGCCAACCCGGACGTTTCCGATGAAATGGCGCTGGAATACGAACGCTCCAGCTGCCCCACCTGCGGTTCGTGTTCCGGCATGTTCACCGCCAATTCCATGAACTGCCTGGCCGAAGCCATCGGCCTGGCGTTGCCCGGCAACGGCTCGGTGCTGGCAACCCACACCGACCGCAAGGACCTGTTCCTTCAGGCCGGCCGCCTGATCGTCGATTTATGCAAGCGCTACTACCAAGATGACGACGCTTCGGTGCTGCCCCGTTCGATCGCCAACATGGACGGCTTCGCCAACGCCATGAGCGTGGATATCGCCATGGGCGGCTCGACCAACACGGTGCTGCATCTGCTGGCCATGGCGGAAGAAGGCGAAGTGCCCTTCACCTTGAAGGAAATGGACGCGCTTTCGAGAAAGGTTCCGCACCTGAGCAAGGTGGCGCCGTCGACCTCCGACTATCATATGGAAGACGTGCACCGCGCCGGCGGCATCATGCGCATTCTGGGAGAATTGGACCGGGGCGGGCTGATCAACCGTAACGTGCCCACCATTCATACCAAAAACATGGGCGAGGCCATCGACAAATGGGATGTGCGCCGCACCAATGACGAAGACGTGCGCCGTTTTTACATGGCCGCCCCCGGCGGGGTGCCGACCATCGAGGCCTTCTCCCAGTCCAAGCGCTACAACGACCTGGATGTGGACGTGGAGGGGGGCTGCGTGCGCGATATCGAACACGCCTATTCCCCGGACGGCGGCCTCGCCGTGCTTTACGGCAACATCGCCGAAGACGGC
>JAOUPW010000146.1 GCA_029879665.1 Rhodospirillales bacterium
AGGTTCTCCCCGATGGGGGAACTGTTTCCTTTCGATCCTTTCGGGACGGTGATTGCGTGGTCCTGGAAGTGAATGACAATGGCCCCGGCATTCCGATTGAGTACCGCAATCAACTGTTTGACCCTTTCTTCACTACCAAACCCACCGGTACCGGTCTTGGCTTGTGGATCGTCTATCGGTTGGTGGAAAGCATGCGGGGGGTTATTGAAGTGGAAAGCGAGGTCGGTGTTGGCGCCTGTTTTCAGGTGACGTTGCCGGCAAGTGAGGCAAGGAACCATTAATCCATGGAACGGAAACATACCGCTTTGATTGATAGCAGAGACTATTCAGGCCTGTGTGTTCTTATCGTCGAGGACGACGAAATCATGCGCTTGTCGGTGGAAGACAGGCTCAGGCTGGAAGGAATCCCGGTCAGGACAGCCTGTAACTTAGCGGAAGCGCGGCGGCAACTGGAAAAAGGCGATGTCGACCTCGTGGTTACCGATATTCGCTTGCCGGACGGTTCGGGTTCCGACCTCTTTTCTGAGATTTCCCAACATCACCTGGGAATTCCTGTAATTCTAATGACGGCTTACGGTGAAGTTTCGGATGCGGTCGCCCTGGTCAAGGCCGGGGCGGTGGATTACCTGACCAAGCCGTTTAATATTCAGGAGTTCGTCGACCAGGTTCGCCGCAATCTTTCGCGCGTTGCCGATACACGGATTTCCATCGACTTGACCGGGGTAGACGAACAAAGTTTCCGCCCCGGCAGTGGCATGTTGGGCAAAAGTGCCTCCATGAAACGGATCGAACGGCTCCTCGCCCGTCTGTCCCAGGTCGACAGTTCGATCCTGATCACCGGGGAATCCGGCGTCGGCAAGGAAGTACTGGCTACACTGATTCACCGGAACAGTCCCCGCGCCTCAAACCCTATGGTTAGCGTCAGCTGTGCCGCGCTGCCGCCGAATCTGATCGAAAGCGAATTGTTCGGCCATGAAAAGGGCGCCTTCACCGGCGCTGCCGTGCGCCGCATCGGCCGCTTCGAGCAGGCCCGGAATGGAACCATTTTTCTTGATGAAATCGGCGAAATTCCTCCTGAAATTCAAGTCAAGCTGCTAAGGGTCCTGCAGGAACGGATAGTTGAACGGGTTGGTGGCAACGAGAGCATCCCCTTGAACGTCCGCATCATCGCGGCAACCCAGGTTGACCTGGAAGAAGCGGTCCGGCAGGGCGCTTTTCGCTCGGACCTTTTCTGGCGGCTCAACGTTATTCATGTTCATGTTCCGCCATTACGCGATCGGCCCGAGGATATCCTGTTCCTGGCCCGCCGTTTCGTGAAACACCATGCCCGGGAATTAGGCGGCGCCATGATCAGCCTGACGGCGGAAGCCGAGGCCAAACTGGTATCGATGTCTTTTCCGGGAAATGTTCGTGAACTCAAGAACGTTATCGAACGGGCGATTGTGCTTTGCGACAGAAACCGGATCGTGGCCCATGACCTGATGCCCTTGGAAGAAACGGATGAAGATTTTTCCGAGACGCAGGTTACGCCGCCATTGAAGGAATCGGTAGAAGTTGCCGAACGACACGCAATCTACCAGGCTTTGGTCGGAAATTCCTGGGTGATTGGAAAGGCAGCGGATTCGCTTGGGATTTCCCGAAAGAATCTATGGGAAAAAATGAAGCGGTATGGGATTGAAAAGAACAACTAAGGCCCAACTGCGGGTTTGATTGGAGCGAAGGCGATAAATTGCTTGCGACATTCGAAAGCAGGCAATCGACCGTAACCGGATCGTGACCAGTTTTGCCAATTTCCGAAAGTCGATTACGAAGTAGGGGGCGAGGATGGTGAAGAACGTTCTCGACAAGACAGGGCGATTCCCAGAGCGCCCACACTACGCCCCCGAGGTGCTTGATTGCGAATGTCCTCCTTCCAAGGGTCAGTTCGCCGAAATACTAACATCAAAACCGGACCACTTTTTCCATGTCACCTCAGCCTGCTTCAGAATAGATACAAACTTCTCAACCGAATGCTGTCGTTTCTTTACGGCAAACGCCCTCCCTGCAAAGGGTCAGTTCGCTGAAATGCTCACATCAAATAAATAAGGATCAATTTTTCCATGTCACCTATTTGAGCCTTGACACTGGAAGCCATGAACATTCTTAATATAAATTCATGATTATTTTTATAATAAAAATATGGTTATTCTTTAAAAGGAACATAGTAAAGGAGTTGGGTTAGGTACAATAGGTGAAGCCAATTTTAATATACGACATCTGACAGGGAGGAAATAATGTACAAAACAACAAGAAGTGTTATTTTGATTGTCGCTACGTTGCTCTTCGGCATGGGAACGGCGACGGCGGCGGACTTCAATATGAAATTTGGAAGTTATGCCCCTGCGGGCGATGTTATGGATCAAGCGGCGCAGGATTTTGCCAAACGCCTAGTGGACCTGACTAAGGGCCGGGCAATGGTCAACGTATTCCGCAACAGCACACTGGGATCAAACCGCGAAGTGATCGAAATGGCAAAAGTCGGCAGCGTCGACTTCCTGATATCCGGCTCGACACATGTGAGCAGCTTCGTGCCGGATTTGACGGCCCTCACTTTTCCTTACATGTTCAAAGATCAGAAGACTATGTTTGATCTCCTTGACGGTCCAATCGGTAAGCGGTTAGGTGAGCTGGCCAACCGCAATGGTTTAGAAGTGCTCGGCTGGTGGGCATCCGGCGTTCGCCACGTGACTAATAACCGCCAGCCGATTGTTAATCCCGAAGACATCAAGGGCTTGAAATTACGCACGCTCCCCTCGCCGGTGCACATTGCATTTTTTAAGAAACTCGGTGTAATTCCGACCCCGATGGGCTGGAAGGGCGTTATGCCGGCCTTGCAGCAAGGTGTTATAGACGGTCAGGAAAACCCGCCGGCGGTGGTGTATCCCTATCGGGTTTACGAATTCCAGAAATACTATTCGCTAACCGGCCACGCCAACGAACCGATCATGTTCGTGATGAGCAAAAAGATCTTGGATGGCCTGCCGGCTGACGTCCAGAGTGCGATTCGCGAAGCGGCTGCCGCCGCGACGAAGTTCGAACGCGGGATCGCTGACGACTATAATAAGGACATGTTGAACAAGCTCCGTAGCGTCATGAAAGTAAATGACGTTCCCCAAAAGACCCGGGCGCACTTTCAGTCGGTGGCACAATCCGTCTACAAAGATTCCTATGACAAACTAAGCAAAGACGGTCGCGCCATCGTCGATGCGATTATTGCTGCCAATAAATAACCGAAACTCGACCTTCCAGGGGGCGTTCGCAGCCCCCTGGAACGCGGTTGGCGCGGTCTCGTGCGCCAACGTGGAACGGGCAGGGCCTGGTTCTAAAGGGGAGATGCGCCGATGCTGATACGGGCAATCGAAGTAATCGTGATTGTTCTGATGGGCTCGATTACCGTGGTAGTGATTGCGGAAGTGGCATTGCGGAACTTCGCCGGAATGTCTCTGATCATTACTGATGAGTTCGGCCGAAACGTGATGATCTGGACGGCGATGTTGGCCGCCACTCTGGTTATGCACGAGGACGGCCATGTTCGCATCGATCTGTTGGAGAAAAGAGTTTCGCCGCTCGTCGCCAAGATCCTCAGCGTTATCGCCGGGTTGGTCGTTTTGTTCTTTCTAGGGGTGCTGATTTACTCCTCGTTCTTATTGATGCCGTCCCTAAGTTCCCAGTTCACGATCACTATGGGGATTTCCGTGGCGTGGTTCTATGCGGCGCTGCCGATTTCCGCCATTCTCATGTTTTGGCTCACCCTGCGCAACATTTTCACCGCGATAAAATCAATCAGCGATTACCGGTAGCTCCGAATATGTTGATCACACTTCTGATTTTTTTCGCCGCCGCCTTCATCGGTGTCCCCGTGGCCTTCGCGCTCGGCTTCGCCGGGACGCTTTATCTTGTCGTGACCGGGCAAGCCAGCGTCAATGTCGTAGCGACGATCCTGTTCGGAGCCATGGATTCATTTTCTCTGCTCGCCATTCCGTTATTCATCCTTGCCGGCGATCTCATGCTGCGTTGTGGCATGATGAGCCGAATTGTTGATTTCGCGAAGGCGGTTATGGGGCCCATGCTAGGCGGTTTAGCGCAGGTGAACATCGGCGCGAGCATGGTTTTCGGTGGAATCTCCGGCGTTTCCCTGGCCGACGCGGCGGCAATCGGCAAGACCTTGATTCCGAGCATGATCAAGGAGGGCTACCCGCGTGGATTGGCCGCCGCGATTACCACCTCGTCCTGTGTAATGGGCGCCATCATCCCGCCGAGTGTCGGGATGATCATTATCGCTTATATCTATGGTGGCTCCCTGTCGATTGGCAGGCTGTTTTTATCGGGCGCGATTCCCGGTCTCTTAATCGGGTTTACTCAGATGATCGTGGTCGCTCTGATCGCCAAGCGGCGGAATCTTCCGAGGAGCGCCAAATCCTGGTCCTTGCGGGAAATTTTTCGAGAATTTCGACGCTCCATCCTTGCCCTCGGCATGCCCGTAATCATCATTGGCGGGATCATTACAGGGTTCTTCACCCCAACAGAGGCAGGCGCCGCGGCCGTCGCCTATGCGTTGGTGGTCGGATCGATTGGCGGGTTGCACTTGAGCTTGCGGGATATCGCCGATTCCCTGCTGACCAGCGCCAAGTTGAGCGGCATCGTGTTCATCATGCTGGCGACCGCAAAGCTGTTCGCCTGGTTGCTGGTCATCAACATGGTTCCGCAATCGCTCGGCGAGGCGATTAAGACGTTTGTGGGGTCACCGCAGATGTTCATGGTAACTGTCCTGGTTGTGTTCTTGGTGCTGGGCTTCGTCATCGACGGCATTGCCAGCATGATCATGGTCGTTCCGGTGGTCGCCCCTATGGCATCGATCTTCAACGTCGAACCCCATCACCTGGCGCTGGTCATCTTGATGTCGACGCAGTTCGCCCTGTTAACGCCACCGGTGGCGCTAGGCTTGTTTCTTGTCTGTCCGATTGCCGGCTGTACGATTTCGGAAGCAATTCGGGAGATGCTGCCGTTTACGGCCTGCATCCTTTTGATAACTCTGTTGGTGATCTACATGCCGGCGGTCTCCCAGTGGCTGCCCCATTTAGTGGGATATTGACCTAGCCCGATTATCAAATCTCCAATCCGCAGGTAAATCGATGAAACATAGCGAAACGCGAATCTTAACGACCCATACCGGCAGCCTGCCCCGGCTGCCCGAATTGACTCGGCTCTATGCGCAACGTGTGCGCGGGGAACCGGTCGACGAGTCCGTAATCGCGGCTGCCGGCAAGGAAGCCTTGCGCCAAATCGTCCCTCGGCAGATTGACGCCGGTATCGACATCATCAACAACGGGGAACAGCAACGTGAATCATTCGTCCTCTACCTGCGCCATCGTCTCAGTGGCATCGGCGGGCAGTCTCGGCGCAATATTCCTGCCGACCTTGATAGCTATCCAAGTTTCAAACGCGCACAGAAGGAAGAAGCAGCGACCAGATTTTCGGTCAGCAACCTCGAGCATACGCCGAAGGCGATAGGGGAAATCAACTATCTCAATCCTGCTCTTATCAACGACGAATGCGCCGATTTTGCTTCTGCCTTAGCGGCCAACCAAGGTCGCTATGTCGAGGCATTTTTTACTGCGCCCTCTCCCGGCATTGTCGCCACGATCTTCGAGAACGAGCATTATGATGGAATGGAGTCCTATCTCGCAGCGCTGAGCAAGGCGCTCAGGGTCGAATACGAGGCGATCGTCAAAAGCGGTTTTGTGTTGCAGCTCGATTGCCCGGACCTGGCGATGGAACGGCATATGGCTTTTCGAGATAGACCCCAGTCAGAGTTTCTAGAGTTCGTCGGTATGGTGGTCGAGGCGATCAACCGGTCGCTCGAAAACATCCCCAAGGATCGCGTCCGGCTGCAT
>JAOUPW010000147.1 GCA_029879665.1 Rhodospirillales bacterium
CCGAAGTAAATCCAAAAAGGTCTGAAATCCGGCATTGCCCAACCCTTCGCCGGTGTTCATGTATCCCAAGTGCCCAACCACCACATCCACAGCCATGGATTCGAGGGTTCCGCGAAGATATGGGAAGTCTGAAACATGGATCAGCACCTCCAGGTGCCATCCCAGATCCTTGAGCCGTTTGGTAAATTCGGCAACGTCCTCGATGGTATCGAAGGGCATGCCGCCCTTGTCCACCAGATTGACCCGCACGCCGCGGGCACCGGCGGCATGGAAAGCTTCAAGTTCGGCATCGGTGACATCGCCGGCGACCGCGACCACGGCACGGAAACGGTCCATACCCACTTTTGCCACCGCATCCAGGATGGCGGAATTGTCAGTGCCGTAAACGCTAGGCTGGGTCAGCACGCCACGCGCAATGCCGAGAGTTTCGTGAAGCTTGAGGAACGTATCCAACGGTGCGTCCGGAGGGGTATAGCCGCGCTTGGGAGAATATGGGTAGCGGGATTCCGGCCCAAATATATGAGCATGGGTATCGACGGCGCCGGGGGGTATCGCAAAGGTGGGGGGATGGGGATCAGAATCTGGCCCGGGGCAGTAGGGAATTCCGTCTTCACGCGCCCCCATCGCCGAAACCGCTTGCTGCCGATAGAGGGACGTCTTTTTTTCCATTTCCGTCTTCCTGGTAACTTGATGCTAGTACAATCAGCTTATGTTTATATAATGATTTTTCAGAATAAGCACTCGGAGCCCATGAAGTTTGTTTAATGAATACATGATTCTGCGCACTCCAAGGAGAGGGCTTATTTCGGGTCTTGCCCTGGCTTTGCTGATATCCTTTATGCCCGCTGACGGGTTTACCGCAACCTCATCCAATTCGAAAGTATATCCCGGTCGCATCACAGCCCCCGAAGAATCACCCGTGCGCGGCATCCAGAAGCGGCTTAAGGAAATCGGCCTCTATAACGGCCCCCTGAACGGTCGCCTGGACGAGAAAACCGTTGATGCCATCCGCGCTTATCAAAAACAAGCCGGGCTTCCTGTTGACGGATTAGCCAACGGCCCCCTGTTGTATCACCTTGACTCCGCCGCCCATCAGGCTCAAAGGCTTCTCGGCCAATTGGAAAAAAGCCGACTTAAACAATCCAAAGCGGCGCAAGACGCTCTGGCGTCCAACCCCAAGATTCAGTCCTTGCTCAAAACCCCCGGCAATAAAAATCACGAAACAACCGCCACCAATTCCAATCCCGATAATTCCCGCTCTTGTTACGCCTTCCCAACCCCCGCCTGCCTGATCTCGGAAGCTCTGGCGGCAACGGAAAGCATCAAGAAAACCGAGTTGCGCAACTGGGCCTTGAGCGGCCTGGTCGCTTCCCAGGCCTTTGCCGGAGATGTTTCCGCAGCGCTGAAAATAGCGACCCGCATTTCCGATCCCCGCCTGATCATGACGGCACTGGGTCGAATCTCCCAGGCTCAGGTGCTTGCCGGAAGAATGACGGATGCGCAGGAAACCGCAGCGGCTATTCCCGATCACAGACTGCAGGCTCAAGCTTATCTGGCAATCGCCAACGGACAACTCTTGGCCGGCAATCCTGGCTTAGCGCAAACAAACCTTAAGTCTTCGCTTTCGGCGGCGGAACAGATTGATGATGCGCATCAAAATGCCCTCCTGATTTCGGAAATTGCAAAAGTCGAGGCCGGTGCCGGAAATTCCGAAGCCGCAGGAAGGCTTCTTGCAAAAGCTGAAAAAATGATCCGGAAGGAAAAGAAATCCGCCAATCACGACCGGATACTTGGTCAGCTGACTGCAGCCAGAGCCGAGATCGGACAGTTGGATGAAGCTATGGAAATGGCGAATCGCATCACTGACGAAGAATGGCGCGTCACCGCCTATATCCTGGTTGCGGGATACCAAGCGGAAGCCGGAAATATTTCCGGGGCCCTCAAACTTGCTGATGGAATCACCAGCAAGCGGTTTCAGGCGATCGCGCTGTCACGAGTCGCTATTGCCCAGGGCAAGGCCGGCGATGATGCAGGGGCCAAGAATACCCTGCGCCGCGTGAAGGACTTGTCCAAAGGTATTTCACTCAGTTACGGCAACGATTATGCCCTTTTCCGGATATCGGTTGCCCAGGCGAAAATCGGACTTTTCAAGGAAGCAACGCAAACCGCGTTTCGGATTAAGAACAGTGCGCTTCAGGTACGCACCCTTTGGTCCGTAACCCTGGAACAACGTATCGCCAATGACCCGGATGCAGACATCACCGAAGCAAAAACCTCAACCGCCATCAAGGCACTGCGCAATGATCTTGATAAAACCTGGTTGATGAGCGATATCGCCCTGGCGCAGATGGAGAACGGTTTCAAGGCCAAGGCCAGAAAAACCTTTGACCGCGCCCTCTTGTCGGCGCGCTCTCTTAAATCGGACTGGCTGCGTGCCCGTGCCCTTGGAAAGCTGGCTGAAACTCTGGTTGCCCTCAAACGTCAATAAACCTTGCGGTGAAATGGGGCAAACTCGTTACAAGCGAAATTTAATCACTTCACAAAACTGTGCGCTCGTCCGAGTTGGTTATCTCTTTTCCAATCAGGGTTAGTCCCCTAAGGTCTTCCCTATCGCGGACAGATTAGAAAGTTGGCATGTGAAAGCCACGGATATACCCATCGTCAAGGACCTGGTGCTCGTCGGCGGCGGCCACAGCCATGTGTCGGTGCTGAAAGGATTCGCCATGAAGCCCATTCCTGGCGTCCGCCTGACCCTGATCAGCCGCGACATCCAGGCGCCCTATTCCGGGATGCTGCCGGGACTGATCGCCGGACATTACGATTTCGACCAGGCGCATATTGATCTTGGGCCGTTGGCACGGTTCGCCGGCGCCCGGTTCTACCATGACCAGGTCACGGGGTTCGATCTGAAGGAGCGGCGAGTTCACTGCCACAACCGTCCGTCCGTACCTTATGATATCCTCAGCATCAACATCGGGTCTTCGCCGGATACGTCGAAGATCCCCGGCGCGGAGGAACATTCCGTACGGGTCAAACCCATTGACCAATTTCTGGAAAGATGGGAGGCGTTGTCGGCCCGGATTCTTGAAACCCGGGATCTTGTTCGTATCGGTGTCGTCGGCGCCGGCGCCGGTGGCGTCGAACTTCTGCTTTCCCTGCAATACCGACTGAAAAAACTTCTTATCGAACAGGGGCAGAAAACCGACCGCCTTGAGTTTCACCTGATCACCCAAACGGATACGATCCTTCCCTCCCATAACCGCCGCGTCCAGAATAAATTCTGGGATGTGCTTATCTCCCGCGGCGTCTCTGTGCATACGGAACACAAGGCGGTCCGGGTTGAAGGCGGAATCGTATTCTGCGATCCAGGAAACGCGGTTCCCCTGGATGATATCTTCTGGGTGACCAATGCCGGCGCTCCCGAATGGTTGAGAAATACGGACCTTGCCCTTGACGGAGATGGTTTCATCCGGGTTGACGAAACGCTTATGTCAACATCACATCCGAATGTGTTCGCCGCCGGCGACGTCGCCGGGGTTAGCGAACATCCCCGGCCCAAGTCCGGTGTCTTTGCCGTCCGGCAAGGACCGCCACTGACGAAAAACCTGCGTCGCGCCCTTCTCGGAAAGCCCCTGAAACCGTTTCGCCCGCAGTCGCGTTTTCTCAGTCTGATTTCCACCGGAAACAAGTACGCGGTTGCTTCCCGAGGCGACTGGGCCTTTTCCGGACGCGCCGTTTGGCGGTGGAAGGACTGGATCGACCGCAGATTTATGAAAAAATTCAATGAGCTGCCGGAAATGACCGGCAGCCCGGCGCCAAACCTTCCCCATGGCCTCGCCGATGCCGATGTCCTGAAATCCCTTTCCGATTCGGTCATGCGCTGTGGCGGATGCGGCGCCAAGGTCGGCGCCACCGTTCTTGCCCGTGCCCTCGACAGGATCTCGGACCAGGACGAAGATGGCGTATTGATCGGTCTTAGCATTCCCGATGATGCCGCCGTGATGGAGATTCCCCCCGGTAAGCTCATGGTCCATACAATTGACTCTTTTCGCGCCTTCATTGAAGACCCGTATGTTTTCGGAAAAATAGCGGCCAACCACGCGCTTGGGGATATTCATGCCATGGGAGCGTCGCCGTATTCGGCACTGGCCATCGCCACCCTTCCCTTCGGGCTGGAAAGCAAAGTGGAAGATCACCTCTTTCAAATGATGTCCGGAGCGAAGGAAATACTCCACGCCGCCGGCGCCAAGCTGGTCGGCGGACATACCGGCGAAGGCGCCGAATTGTCGCTCGGGTTTTCTATCAACGGCCTTGCCAGTCCCGATCAAATACTGCGCAAAGGCGGATTGCAGCCCGGCAACCGTTTGATTATCTCCAAGGCGCTGGGTACGGGCGCGCTTTTTGCCGCCGACATGCGCGCCAAAGCCCGGGGACAGTGGATCGAAGGCGCATTGGACTCCATGACGCAATCCAACGGTGACGCCGCTACCTGTTTATCAAGATTTGGCGCCACCGCGTGCACGGACGTTTCCGGCTTTGGTCTGCTGGGACATATGGTGGAAATGATCGGAGCTTCCGGGGTCGAGGTTGATCTCGACCTGAACGCCCTTCCCGTTCTGGACGGGGTGAGAAATGTTTTGGCGGAAGGAATTTTCAGTTCGCTCTACCCTCAGAACATCCGGCTCCGCCGCTCTATCCGGAATAGCGGCGAGGCGGCCTCTCATCCCCTCTATCCCCTGATCTTCGATCCACAAACGGCGGGCGGGCTTCTGGCCAGCGTCCCCGACGATAAGGCGCTCGCCTGCGTCGATGCCCTTCGGGATCTGGGATACGAGAAAAGCGCCATTATCGGCGCAGTCAAACCGGAAGGAAACCGCCGTGAACCGGTAACCCTGCTGATCTGAACGGTATGCTTATGACTCCGTTTCGGGCTCCGGCTTTGGAAAATCCGTAGGCCAATTTTCAAGCACTGCTTCCAGATATTTCCGCACCCGATCCGGATCGAGATGGAGCGATCGCTGGATTTTGTCGATTTCACCCTGGATTTCCAGGGGAATTTTCAGAGAATCCATAAAGCGGTTGAACATGTTGAACATGCCGCTCATCAGGGTCAGTTCCACCACTTCCGCTTCATTAAAGTGCGCCCGCACCTGTTCGAACACATCGTCGCGTTCGCGCGCGGTGTTCCTGGTGACATGTTCGGCCCACAACACCGCCGCCCGTTCCCGAGGGCTGAGATGGGGCGACGTCATATAATCGTCGGACCCGATGGCTTCGATCTGCTCTTCCGTAATGCCAGCCGCTTGACCAAGCGACGTGTTATGAGCAAATCAGTAGGCGCAGCCGTTCACCTGGCTGGTCTTGATAATCACCATTTCCTTGATCTTGGTGGTGAGGACGCTGCCCGCGCCCTCGCGCTGCAGCACCGCGTTGAACGGCAACAGCATTTTCGCAACCAACGGGCTATGCGACAGGATCTTGTAGGAATTAGGCACCCGGCCAAGCATCCCATCCACTGCCTTATACAGGTTGGCGACTTCGCCTTCCGCGTTTTCGAGATCGTTCTGCGATATTCGTTCTTTCATGGAATTTCCTTAATCCTTGATCCGGAATTTTTGATGGTGCGGCACCAACGCCATGTTGGCCAGAGCCAGAAGCTTTTCGTCATCCTGTTTGGCCAGAACCGAGCGCAACTGAAGGAAGGTTAAACCCATCAGGGTTTCACCCCAGAACCAGTTGGCAATCGCGATATCGGTGACGGTGCCGGGCCGCGCCATGGCCGCCTCATAGTAGAAGTGCTTGATGTCGTCGGTGGCGAGTTTGAGCATGCGAACGACGGGATTTTCCTCACTGGGACTGGGTATGGACGGATCGTCCATATAGGCAACCAAAAATTCCGCAATGGCGTCCGGTTCCATGCGCGACAGGCC
>JAOUPW010000148.1 GCA_029879665.1 Rhodospirillales bacterium
GGGAATGTTTGACTTTTTTCCTTATCCTTTGCCCTCGGGGCCTAAGCCACCAGCCCCTTTTCCAGCATGGCGGCCATGCGCCGGGCGAAGGCCGACGGGTCGGAAACCGGCTCCCCTTCCATGACGCGGGCCTGATCCAGCAACAGGAAGGCGGCGTCGGTCATCGCCGGGTCCGTGCCCTTCCCGTCTTTTGCCAATTGGGTGAGTCGCCGGATCAGGGAATGGCCGGGATTGATTTCCAGGATTCTGGGGCTGATCGCGTCCAGTTGTTTGTGCTGTTTCAGGAACCGTTGCAGGTTCAGGTCCAGGTCTTCTTCCGATGCCACCAGACAGACCGGACTGTCGGTCAGCCGGTTTGAAACCCGGACGTCCTTGACGTTGGTGTCCAGCGCCGTTTTCAGAACCGCGATCAACAGGCTGATATCTTCGCCGGTTTTTTCCTTGTCTTCTTTCTTATCTTCCGCCGCATCGCTGCTTTTGATCTTATCCAGATCGGCGGTGCCCTTGGTCACCGACTGCAACGGTTTTTCCGCATAGGTTCCGACGGCGGGCACCCAGAACTCGTCGATGGCATCGGTCATGATCAGGACTTCGATGCCGCGCGAGATGAAGCCTTCCAGTTGCGGGCTTTTGATGAGTTGATCCCTGTTTTCGCCGCTGATGTAATAGATCGCTTCCTGTCCGTCTTTCATGCGCCCGACATAGTCTTCGAGGCTGACCAGGCCGGCGCCATGGGTGCTGTGAAACCGGGCGAGTGGAAGCAACTTGTCGCGGTTGGCGACATCCTCATAAAGACCTTCTTTCAGCACGGCGCCGAAGGTGTTCCAGAATTCGGCGTATTCGTCCGCTTGCTTTTCCGCTTTTTTCTGCAGTTCGCCCAACACCCTCTTGACCAGCCCGGATTTGATCTTGGCCAGCATGGGATCGTGTTGCAGCATTTCGCGGCTGATGTTGAGGCTGAGGTCTTCGGAATCGACGATGCCTTTCAGGAACCGGAGGTATGGCGGAATCAAGCCCTCGCAGTCGTCGGTGATGAAGACCCGATTGACGTAAAGCTTGAGATGGCTTTTACGTTCGACCTGAAGAAGATCGAAAGGAGGCTTCGAAGGAATGAAGATAAGATTGGTATAGCTGAGCACGCCCTCGACCCGGTTGTGCAGGGTCATCCAGGGATCATCGAAGGCGTGGGCGGCGTGGTGGTAGAATTCCTTGTACTGTTCCTCGGTAATTTCCTTGGCCGGTCGCGTCCACAGCGCCGAAGCCGTATTCAGGGCTTCTTCGTCCTTGCCGTCTTTGCCATCCTTGAAAACAATGGGAATGCCGATGTGATCGGAATAGGTCTTGATAATGTTACTGAGGCGCGCCTTTTCAAGAAACTCCTCCTCCCCCTTGTTCAGGTGCAGGATCACGGTGGCACCCGGCCCCGACCGTTCCGCTTCCTCGATGGTGAATTCGCCTTCGCCTTCCGACGTCCAGCGCCAGGCCCGGTCCTCGCCGGCCTTTTTCGTCACCATTTCGACTTTCCCCGCGACCATGAACGAAGAATAGAAGCCGACCCCGAACTGACCGATCAGGGACATGTCTTTACCTTCGTCGCCGCTGAGCTGTTCGACGAAGGCCTCGGTTCCGGAACGCGCGATGGTGCCCAACGTCTCGGCCAGTTCTTCCCGGTTCATTCCGATGCCGTTGTCGGCGATGGACAGCGTCTTCGCCTTTTTATCGACGGATATTTCGATTTTGAAGCCGTCGCCGCCCAGACCCGGTTCGGTCAGGGCCTTGTATCTTAACTTGTCGCAGGCATCCGATGCGTTGGAGACCAGTTCGCGCAGGAAAATTTCCTTATGACTGTAAAGGGAGCGGGCGACGATGTTGAGAAGTTTGCTGACTTCCGCTTGAAAGGCGAAGGTTTCTTTGCTCATGACGCGGGAACCATCCTTTTTTCAATCAAGATTTTTTCTCCGGGCGATATATGCGGTGATGAACCGGGGCACGCAAGCCCCCTGATGAATCTGTTATATCACAGAGATTCATTGTATAATTAAAACCAGTCCGGCGATCCAATCCGGCCCGGGCGTCCCAAACCAAAAAAAAGGAGGCCCCCCATGCAGGTTTCCGCCCAAGTCACCTTCCACAACATGGATCGTTCCGAATACGTTGAAGCCCGCGTCAACGAGCATCTTGCCAAACTTGAGCAGCTCTCCGATCGCATCACCCGCTGCCGGGTTGTGATTGAGGCTTCCCACCGGCGTCACCGCCAGGGCAACCTTTTTACCGCCCGCCTGAACATCGCCCTTCCCGGCGGTGAAATCGTCGTCAACCGCGATGCCGCCGGCGATCACGCCCACGAGGATGTTTACGTCGCCGTTCGCGACTCCTTCTTCGAAGCCGAGCGCCAATTGAAGGAATATGTGGACCGCAAACGCGGAGAAATAAAATTCCATCAAGCCCCCCTTCATGGCACCATCACCCAGGTATTTCCGGATAAAGGGTATGGTTTCATCGAAACGCAAGACGTGGGCGAAATTTACTTTCACCGCAACAGTGTAGTTGAAAGCAGCTTCGAAGCCCTGATCCCCGGAAGCGAAGTGCGTTTCGTCCTCTCGCAGGGGGAAAAGGGTCTGCAGGCCAGCACCGTCAAACCCGTTGGCAAGCATCGCATTGTTGCCCGATGAGGGGCATCGCAATTTAAATGAACCGTTCCATTGACGACGAAAAATTGGCCCGGGCCCACGCCCGCCTGTTGGACGAAATCCAGGCGGATGCCCGAGAAACCGAATTCTGGACCGGACGGAACAAATTTTCCGCAGCCGTGATGGCGGCCATGAAAAAGGTTCCCCGCCATGAATTCGTTCTCAGCGGCGACAAGGAGGTTGCCTATATCAACCGGCCTCTTCCCATCGGCCATGGTCAGACCATCTCGCAGCCCTACATCGTCGCCCTGATGACCGATATCCTGAATCTGAAAAAAACCGACAAGGTTCTCGAAATCGGAACCGGGTGCGGCTATCAGTCGGCGGTGCTGGCGGAAGTCGCGGGCCAGGTCTTTTCCATCGAAGTGGTGCCCGATCTGGCAACCGCCGCCCGTCAAAAGCTCAAGGGCCTGGGCTATGACAATATCGAAGTGCGGCACGGCGACGGTTTCCAAGGCTGGCCGGAAGAGGCGCCCTTCGACGCCATTCTGGTTACCGCAGCGCCGGAAGGGGTGCCGCCGGCCCTGGCCGATCAGCTGAAACCGGGCGGGCGCATGATTATCCCCATCGGCACCCCCTATTCATCGCAGATTCTGACTCTGGTCATCAAACAGGTGGACGGAACCGTCAAAACCTTTAATACCCTGCCGGTGGCTTTCGTCCCCATGGTCCAGGGCCGGGGCGAAGGTCGGCAAACAAATTAGCGGAGCCTCTTGCATTTGGCGCCATGAGCCGTAATGCTTTCCCCCGTCATGCAGATTGACACATCATCGACGCGCGCAAGCGTCAAGGCCGTCCTCGGTCCGACCAACACCGGCAAGACTCACCTCGCCATGGAACGCATGCTCGGCTTCGAATCGGGCATGATCGGCTTTCCCCTGCGCCTGCTGGCCCGGGAAAATTACGATCGCGCCGTCAAGGCCAAGGGTCGGCGCCATGTGGCGCTGATCACCGGCGAGGAAAAGATCATTCCGCCGCACGCGCGGTATTTTCTCTGCACCGTTGAATCCATGCCGGTCAACCGGCGATTTGCTTTCGTCGGCATTGACGAGATACAGATGTGCGCCGATCCCGACCGGGGGCATATCTTCACCGACCGGCTGCTCAACTGCCGGGGCCAGCACGAGACCATGTTCATGGGCGCGGAAACCATTCGCCCGCGTATCCGCCAGCTGGTGCCGGAAGCCGAGTACATTTCCCGGCCCCGCTTTTCCAGCCTGACCTATACCGGTCCGCGCAAGATCACCCGTCTTCCGCAACGTTCGGCCATCGTCGCCTTTTCCGCCTCCGACGTTTACGCCATCGCCGAAATCGTCCGCCGACAGCGCGGCGGCGCCGCGGTGGTGCTGGGCGCGCTATCCCCGCGCACCCGCAACGCCCAGGTCGCCATGTACCAGGCCGGTGAAGTCGACTACCTGGTGGCGACCGATGCCATCGGTATGGGCCTGAACATGGATGTGGACCACGTCGCCTTCGCGGCGACGCGCAAGTTTGACGGCCGCTTCCTGCGCGACCTGAATGCGCAGGAATTGGCCCAGATCGGCGGCCGAGCCGGGCGCCACATGAACGACGGCACTTTCGGCACCACCGGCGAGACCGGCCCTCTCGACCCGGAAACCGTGAGCCGGATCGAAAATCATACCTTCGATACCCTCAAGGTTCTGAGTTGGCGCAATGAAAAACTGCGCTTTTCAAACCTGGCGGCGCTACGCCAGAGTCTCGCGCAATTGCCCGAGCTACCCGGCCTGACCCGCGCCCGCGAAGCCGATGATGAACGAGTGCTGTCCATCTTGCTCGAGGATAGGGAAATCACCAAACTCGCCACCAGCGCCGATGCCGTGCGCCTGTTGTGGGATGTCTGCCGTGTGCCCGATTTCCGTAAGATGATGGCCGATGAACATCCCGCTCTGTTGGGACGGATCTATGGCTACTTGATGGGAGCCAGGGGACGCATCCCCAACGACTGGTTCGCGGCCCAGGTGGATCGACTCGACCGCATCGACGGCGACATCGAAACCCTGATGGGACGCATCGCCGGCATCCGCACCTGGACCACGGTTTCCTTCCATGGCGACTGGCTCGACGACGCCGCCCATTGGCAGGATCGCACCCGGCAGGTGGAAGACAAGCTGTCCGATGCCCTGCACCAGAGCCTGACCCAGCGTTTCGTCGACCGCCGCACCGCCCTTCTTGTCAAACAGATCAAGGAACGGCGTGATCTGGTAGCCGCCGTCAACGCCCAGGGCGAAGTCCTGGTCGAAGGCCATTTCGTCGGCTCCCTGAATGGTTTCCGCTTCGTCGCCGATGCTGCGTCTTCCAGCATGGGAACGGCGGAACGCGCGGTTACCGGAGCCGCCATGCGCGCCCTTCGGGGCGAATCCCTTCGGCGGATTCAGGCCATGGAAACCGACGGCGACGACGCCTTTGCTTTTTCCGACGGAGTCAGCGCCCCCTGGGACCAAGTGCTGTGGCGGGACGAACCGGTGGCCCGGCTGGTGCGGGGACCGGATGTCCTGCGCCCCGCCGTCGATCCGTTAACCAGCGACCTTCTCGAAGGTGAGGACCGCGAACGGATTCGCTGCCGCGTCTCTCGCTGGCTGGAAGCCGCTGTGTCACTCGTCCTCCGGCCCCTTCTCCATGCCGGCAAGGTGGACCTGCCCGGCGCCGCGCGGGGACTGGTCTTTCAATTGACCGAATCCCTGGGGTCCATGCCCCGCGCATCAGCGGAAACCCAGATTCAAAGCCTGAGCCAAGACGACCGCCGCCGCATTCGCAAACTCGGCATCCGGCTCGGACGGCAAAGCGTTTTCATGCCTGCGCTTCTAAAACCGGCACAAGCGGACCTACGGGGATTGTTGTGGGCGGTCCATGCGGGGGTTGACTCGGCCCCGCCTTTCCCGCCCCAGGGCCGGGTCTCCGTGCCGGCGCGGGTTCAAGGGCTGTGGCCGTTTTTTGAGGCCTGCGGATTTCGCCCCGTGGGCCGCATCGCCATCCGCATCGACATGTTGGAACGGCTGGCGGAAACGGCGTGGGAACTTTCCCGCAAAGGCCCCTTCGCCGCCGGGCCGCAATTGATGTCCCTGGCCGGGTGCGGCCCCGACGACATGCCTGACATTCTTCGCGCGTGCGGGTATCGGGCACTGCGAAACAAAAAGAAACTCTCAGGAGATGCTGAAGGCGGCGCCGAGGGCGTGGGCGCAGCCAAGGTGGGAACTGAAGAA
>JAOUPW010000149.1 GCA_029879665.1 Rhodospirillales bacterium
GGGGATATGCAAAAAAACGCGCCGTCCATCAACGTCAACGTCAACGTCGACGGCAAGCAGTTTCAAGAAAAATTGTATGAGGTCGTCCTTTCCATCCGCGCCGAATGCAGCGTCGGGGAAAACGTCGGCTTTATTCTCGAGCTGGCCTATGCCGGGCTGTTCACGCTTAATGTTCCGTCCGAACAGACTCAGTTTTTTTTGCTGGTCGAATGCCCGCGCCACCTGTTTCCGTTCGCCCGCAACGTGGTATGCGACGTGACCCGCGACGGCGGTTTCCCGCCGATGATGCTCGACCCTATCGATTTCGTGGCAATGCTGCAAAATTCCATGAAAGAAGCCGCCGCTAAATCCGATGCGGATTCCGAAGCGTAACCTTACGGCGCGCGCCAGACCGGATCGGTCAAGCCGTCCATAAAGGCGGCATGCGCCGCCTCCTCTTCGGCGGTCGGCGCGTGCGCGCGGGGTGGGCGGCGAGGCCCGCCGGGGGCCGTATCGTCTAGGCCCGACTCCATGGTCGCGGCGGCAAGGCCGAGACCCGGCTGACGGCCGCCAACCAATTCCAGATAGACCTCCGCCAGCAGGCGGGCGTCCTTCAGGGCGCCGTGGATCTGGCGGTCACTGATGTCGATATTAAACCGCCGGCACAGCGCGTCCAGACTGGCCTGGGCGCCGGGAAATTTCCGCCGCGCGATTTTTACCGTGTCAATGGCCCGGTCCGGAAGCAGCGGCTCACGGTTGAGGCGTTTCAGTTCGGCGTTGATAAAGCCCAGATCGAATTCCGCATTGTGAATGATCAGCCGCGAGTCTTCGATGAACACCAGCAGGTCATCAACAATTTCGCCAAACAATTCTTTATCCGATAAAAATTCCGCGCTCAGCCCGTGCACGGCAAAGGCGGCATCTGGCATGTCCCGTTCAGGGTTGACGTGGCGATGAAAGGTGCGGCCGGAAGGCACATGATTGACCAGTTCGACGCAGCCGATTTCGACGATGCGGTCTCCGTTGGCGGGATCGAGGCCGGTGGTTTCCGTATCAAGCGTAACTTCACGCATTTCCATTCTCATCTTTTGATGCGGGCTTAGCCTTGTGGCGGCCACTTGTTCCCGTGCAGGGCGCCGGCCACTTTGACAATGTTCTTAATAGTACGCAAGCTTGCCGCGCGGCCTTCGCCCGTTTCGATAATGAAATCGGCACGGCGGCGCTTTTCTTCATCCGGCACCTGATGCGCGAGGATGGCGCGGAATTTTTCCTCGCTCATGCCCGGACGTTGCAGGACGCGGGCGCGTTGCACCTGCGGCGGCGCGGTGACCACCGCCACCGCATCTACCCGATCCTCGCCGCCGGTTTCAAACAACAGGGGAATATCCAGAACCACCAACGCGGCGCCGCGGGCAAACGCATCCCGGAGAAAATCTTCTTCCCGGCGGCGGACCAGAGGATGAAGAATTTTTTCCAGCTCTTTCAGTTCGTCCGGTTTATCGAAAACCCGGTCGCCCAGGGCCTTGCGGTCGACGGCGCCATCGGTGACAACACCGGGGAAAGCGGCAGCTACGGCGGCGACGGCGGCGCCGCCCGTGGACAGCAGGTCATGGACCGTGGCGTCGGCGTCATGGACGGGGACGCCCAGCGACCTGAAATCTTTCGCCGCCGTGCTTTTGCCCATGCCGATGGAACCGGTCAGCCCGAGTATCACCATCGTTGTCTCTTCGGACCGGCGCCCGGTCATTCCGTGTCCTCCGCTGCCCCGGCCATGCCCTTCAGAACCCAGGCCCTGAGATCTTCGGTCACCTCCGGCTCAATGCCGAACCAGGCGGCGAATCCGGGCCGGGCCTGGTGCAGCAGCATGCCGAGACCGTCAACGACCGGATTGCCCCGCGCCCGCGCCGCCGCCAGCAGGGGCGTTTCCAGGGGCGCGTAAACGATGTCATTGACCACGGCGGTTTCCGGCAATGCGGCCAGGGAAAGATCAAGAGGCGGCTGGCCAGTCATGCCGAGCGTGGTCGTGTTGACCAGCAAGGCGGCGCCGGCGAGGGCGCTTTCCCTTCCCGCCCACGGGATAACATCAAACGGGCCACCGATCGCCTTGGCCAGATCCCGGGCGCGGCCCTCGCTACGGTTGATGAGCCGAAGTTCGCCAACGCCGGCATCCACCAGGGCGCAGACGATGGCGCGGGCGGCGCCGCCCGCGCCGACGACCACGGCGGGGCCGCTGTCGACGCGCCAGGATACCCGCCGGGATGAAAGGGCGGCCTTCAGGTTTTCCATAAAACCGAAGCCGTCGGTGTTGCTGCCCGCGAGACCGCCTTCAGGAGTGAGCACGACGGTGTTGACGGCGCCGATGCGCCGCGCCGCGTCCGTCACTTCATCCATATGGGCCAGTGCCGCTTCCTTGTGGGGCACGGTGAGGTTGACGCCGGCGAAATCGTCCCGTTTGAGATTGTTCAGCGCATCGCCCAAATCTTCGGGACGCACGGCGATCGCCTGGTAGGTGCCGTTTATTCCGTATTGTTTCAACCAGTATCCGTGCAGGCGCGGTGACAGGGAATGGCCGACCGGCCACCCCATCACCCCCGCCTTGATCGGTATTCTGTCCGTCATGTTGTTGTCGCCTCATTCACCCGCTCGATCTCAGGGTAACCTGAAGCCGCGTCCGGGTCATTTTTCTTAAGGCCTTATGTCATCAGAATGCCGTCTTCGCGCAAAAACGCCAACAGGGGCAGCAGGGGCAGGCCGAGGACGGTAAAATAATCCCCGTCGACGACGGAAAACAACTGGGCGCCGGAACCTTCCAAGCGGTAGGCACCCACCGATTCCAGTATTTCCGCTCCGCCGCCGCGGAGGTAATTTTCGAGAAACCGGTCGCTGAAATCCCGCATGGTCAGGCGGGCGGACTCCACATGGTGCCAGCATTCGGCACCGTCACGGAGAACCGCGACGGCGCAAACCAGGCGGTGGCTGCGCCCGCGAAGATTCCGCAGGTGGGCGCGGGCGGCCTCGATATCGGCGGGCTTATCAAACCATACGCCGCCGCAATCGAGGATCTGGTCGGCACCGATGACCACGCCGCCGGCGTGCCGAACGGACACCGCCTGCGCCTTTGCGCGGGCCAGAGCCAAGGCTGCATTGTCCGCCTCAAGTCCTTGCCGGGTGAATTTTGCCTTCAGTTTCCCTTCGTCTATGTCCGCCGGATCTCGAATAAAATCAAGTCCGGCTCCGGTGAGAAGGGCGGCGCGGGCGCTGCTGGCGGAAGCCAGAACGATCCGGGTGGTGGCGGCCGTCAGAGGGTTTCCTCCAGGCGGCGGTTGTATATTTTAATGACGGTGGCGGCGACTTCCTCGATGGATTTCCGGGTCGAGTCGATCACCGGCCAGCCGTGCTTGGTAAACAGCTTGCGCGATTCATTGACTTCCCGGGTAACGGTTTCAGGGTCGATGTAATCCGTTTCCTCGTTCTGGTTCAACATCCGCAAGCGGTTGCGGCGAATCTGGACAAGTTGTTTCGCGTCGTGGATCAGACCGACGATCAACGGCCGGTTGGTTTCCATTAATTCCTGGGGCAGGGGACTTCCCGGAACGATGGGGATATTGGCGGCCTTGATGCCGCGATTGGCGAGATAGATGCAGGTCGGCGTTTTCGAGGTTCGCGATACCCCCAGCAGGACCACATCGGCCTGATCCAGTTCTGATATGGATTGGCCGTCATCATGATTAAGAACAAAATGCATGGCTTCGATGCGGGCGAAATATTCCGCATCCATAACATGCCGGCGACCGGGACTGGCGTGGACTTCAGCGCCAACATGATAACCGATAGCGGCAACGATGGGATCAAGGATAGAGATACATGGAACCTGCAGTTCCTTACATCCATTTTCAAGCATTTCCCGAAGTTTATGACTGACCAAAGTGTAGAGAACCATACCTGGATTATCCCTGACTTTATCCAGCACTTCATCGATCTGGGATTCGTTCCGGATCATGTTCCAGATATGTTCGGTCGCTACGATGTCATCGAATTGGACCAGCGAGGCCCGTGCCACCAGGCCGACGGTCTCGCCGGTTGAATCGGATATCAAGTGGAGATGAAAAGATTTCATAATGATAATTTATACCAACATCAGCCATGTATAAGCGGCGAACAACATGGGCATAAATTCTTGAAAACCCGATTTCGGAAATACTGTGCCCACTGCCTTGGGTTTCATTCCTGTACTCATCCCTTGAGGATCAAACTATACACATCTCTGGGATTGTAGGGTTCATTGAATGAGGATGCAGAACCATCCGACTTTTCCCCGTTTTTCTTTTCCCGTTAAAACGTATCTGTTATTGTTTGCGATCCGAACTTACCAACAGCTGGTCCACATTTTCAGGCGATGGATACCCTGATTTTCCCGTTTCATGCTTTTACTGGGGATAACTCTTAATCCCCATGATTCACCGTACTACTACTACTACATCCTTTATCTATATATATAAGTATATAGTAGTAGGAATTGGGATAACTTCTCAAAAATGATTTTTCTCTTTAGCGAAAGTGAACCATGAGTAAACTTTTTCTTCGCGCCCTGCAGGGTGAAACATTGTCCCGGCCTCCGTTCTGGTTGATGCGACAGGCGGGCCGCTATTTGCCTGAGTACAGAGAAATTCGTGCAGGCGCGAAGAATTTCCTCGATTTCTGTTACACCCCTGATTTGGCGGTGGAAGCAACCCTGCAACCGTTGCGCCGTTACGGTATGGATGCGGCGATTTTGTTTTCCGATATTCTGGTGGTTCCCGATGCCTTGGGCCAAAAGGTGGAATTCAAGGAAGGTGAAGGTCCAGTTCTGGAATCGATTAGCGATGAAAAGGGACTGAGTCGTCTGAATCCGGCGGGAGTTGTATCGCACCTTGAACCGGTCTTTGAAACAGTTGAGCGGCTTAGCAGTGATATTCCGAAAGAAACGGCCCTGATCGGATTTGCCGGCGCTCCGTGGACGGTGGCGGTTTATATGGTCGAAGGACGGGGCGGAACCGACTGCGGCAAGGCCCGGGATTGGGCCTACCGGGCGCCGGAAGAGTTTCAGAAATTGATCGATCTGTTGGTTGATTCGACAGCCACCTATCTGATCGAACAAATTAAACACGGCGCCGAAGCAGTACAATTGTTCGATAGTTGGGCGGGTGTGTTGAGTGAAAGCCAGTTCCGGCGCTGGGTGATCGGCCCCAATGCCGCACTTGTTGAAAAAATTCATCAAGTTTGCCCCGGGGTGCCGGTCATCGGATTTCCCCGTAACGCAGGAGCCTTGTATGCGGATTTCGTTCGCATGACGAAGGTGGATGGCGTCAGTATCGACCATGGCGTCGCGCCTGAGTGGGCCCGGGATCACATCCAGCCCCATTGTACGGTTCAGGGGAACCTGGACAACATCGCCCTGAGGGCGGGCGGCGATGCCCTTGAGGTGGAAACCTCGCGTATTCTGAACGCCCTTACCGGCGGACCCTTTATCTTTAATCTCGGCCACGGCATTCTTCTCGATACTCCTCCCGAGCATGTGTCGCGACTGGCGGACATCCTCCGCGCCTGGCCCGGCGAAGCGCCTCACAGTTCAGGCGGATAATTACCCATGTCCCGTCACGCAGTTGTCCTGTTCAATTTGGGCGGGCCGGACCGACCGGCGGCGGTTGAGCCGTTTCTTTTCAACCTGTTCAATGATCCGGCGATCATTGGCCTACCCACGCCGCTTCGGTGGCTGATGGCCAAACTAATTTCCAAACGGCGCGCCCCGGTGGCGCAAAAAATCTATGCCGAGCTGGGCGGCGGCTCACCCCTGTTGGAGTTGACCCGAAAACAGGCGGCGGCGCTGGAAGAATACTTTGCTCGGCAAAATCAGGGGCCGGCTCACGGGACCGGTCAGGAAACCAGAGTTTT
>JAOUPW010000150.1 GCA_029879665.1 Rhodospirillales bacterium
CTTGCCGTCCTTTTGGGGGAGGGGTATAAGCCCCGCACACCGGTTTCGGGGCATGTGCCCATCGGTGCTTTTAATGCGCGCTAACCGGGGAAAAGAGTTTCCATCTCGTGTTCGACTCCTTGAACCTTTCCTGTCGCAAGTTGCTGGTTATCTGGGTAGAGCTGGTCCGCCGTTCCGCATGGCTGGTCATTCTCCTGTCCGTGCTGTCGACCGTCGCTGCGGTCTATTACGTCGTCGGCAACTTTTCGGTTAACACCTCTACCGAAGATATGCTATCGCCGGATCTTCCCTTCCGCAAAAACGCCAAGGCGGTATCTCAAGCCTTTCCTCAGTATTCCGACAATATCGCTATCGTCATCGACGCCCAGACTCCGGATCTGGCCGAGGACGCGGCGTCCATATTCGCGGACCGGCTGCGCGCCCGCCCGGAAGTGTTCGGGGAGGTGTTCGACCTCCAGGGGAGCCCGTTTTTTCGTAAACACGGACTTCTCTATCTGGACACCGACGAGTTGTTCGAGCTGTCGAACACCCTGGCTGAAGCTCAGCCCTTTCTTGGCGTCCTCTGGCGCGATCCAACCCTGCGCGGTCTGCTCGAGATGCTGTCTAAGGCGATTGATATCGCGCTTGAGGACAAGGGGAAGGCTCCGGTCGAAATCGGCACCGTTCTGGATGCCATTTCCGATGTCGTCACGGCCCAGAAAGAGGGCCGTTTCTCGCATTTATCCTGGCAGGATCTAATGTCGGGAAAAAGCGACGGAAAGGAGCAAAAGCCGGGCCGTCGAGTCATCGAGATTAAACCCCCGCTCGATTTCGGCTCCCTGCAACCGGCAGGGGATGTTATTGGCAGTCTCCGTCGGCTTGCCGCCGAAATGAATCTGAACAAGGAGAACGGCGTCCGTGTCCGGCTAACCGGGTCAGCGGCCCTCGCCCACGAAGAACTTCTTAGCGTCGAGGAAGGCATGGGTCTGGCGGCGGCGCTCTCCCTGAGCCTGGTGATTCTGCTGCTGACCGGCGGCTTGCGTTCGCCCCGCCTCGCCCTCGGCATTCTTATCACCCTGGTCATGGGCCTGATTTGGACGGCCGCCTTCGCGCTGTACGCGGTCGGCGCGCTCAACCTGATTTCAGTCGCTTTCGCGGTGCTGTTCATTGGCCTGAGCGTCGATTTCGGCATCCATTACGGGCTCCGCTACAAGGAACAAATCGATGTCGGCGAACGCCACCGGGATGCCCTTCGCCTGGCGACTTCCCATGTCGGCGGCGCCCTGACTCTGTGCGCGGTGGCCGCCGCCATCAGTTTTTATTCATTCCTGCCGACGGAATATACGGGTCTCGCCGAATTGGGCCTGATTGCGGGAACCGGAATGTTCATCGCGCTCTTTGCCAACCTGACTGTTCTGCCCGCGATCTTGACCATAGTGCGGCTGCGGCGCAAAGAACCCAAACCCGACAATCCCCGGATTGCCGCCGCCAAGCGCTTCGTTCAGGAAAAGGCGCGCCGGATTGTGTGGGGGGCGGCAATCGTCGGGGTCGCAGGCGTGGTGCTGTTGCCGTGGGCGCGGTTTGATTTCGATCCGTTGAACCTGAGAGACCCGAAAACGGAGTCGGTCAGTACCTTGAATGAACTGATGCAGGATAACGCCTCGTCGGCCTATTCCATTACCATCCTGTCGGCTTCTCTGGCCGAAGCCGACACCCTCGCCGCAAAGCTGAAAAAAATCCCCGAAGTGGACGGAACCCGGACGCTGAGCAATTACGTTCCCACGAATCAGGAAGAAAAACTCGGGATTATCGAAGGCATGGCGCTTTACCTGTCGCCAGCCCTGGCAAAGAGCGAGCAAAAAGCAATACCTACGCCCGAAGACCGTCTCATTGCCTTCGGCATGCTCCGGCGCAATCTGGAGCGCCTGATCAAACTCGGAGAAGGAAAAGCGGCGGTGGCGGCCAAGCACCTTCAAACCGCGCTCGACGATCTGTTCGGAAATAATACGCCCAACTTCAAGGCGCTCAGCGAACTGGAAAGCCGGCTACTGACGGGCCTTCCCGGCCGTCTCGAGTCTTTGCGGTTTTCTCTCGAAGCCGGCCCTGTGACCCTTGAGGACCTGCCCCGGGATCTGGTCCTGCGGCAAGTAGCCGCAACAAATTCAGTGACGCGGCTAAAGGTCTTTCCGGCGGGCGACATGAAGAACCGTGCCGCCCTCGCTCGCTTCGTCACCGCGGTACAGGAAGTGGCGCCCTCCGCAACCGGATCGCCGGTAGTCATCTATGAAGCGGGCAGGGCGGTGATTCACGCTTTTGCCAAGGCCGCCGCCCTGGCGGTGGTCCTGATCGTGCTGTTGCTTCTGGTTCTGCTCAGGAGCATTGAGGATGTCTTTATGATTTTTGTGCCGCTGGCGTTGGCGGCGGTGCTGACGGTTGCGGCCTCGATCCTTTTCAACCTGCCGTTCAATTTCGCCAATGTTATCGTTCTGCCCTTGCTGTTCGGCCTCGGCGTCGCCAGCGGTATTCATCTGGTGGTCCGGGAACGGGACGCCGGGTCGGCGTCCGGTGTGTTCGAGACCAGCACGCCCCGCGCGGTGACCTTCAGCGCGTTGACGACCATAGGTTCATTCGGCAGTATCGCACTTTCCAGCCATCCGGGAACATCAAGCATGGGATTGCTGCTGACCATCGCCATCAGTCTGACCCTTGTCAGCACCCTGGTGGTTTTGCCGGCGTTGATGACTTACGTCAAAGAGAAGCGGTAACAACGGGGGGAGAAGAGGCAGTGTCCGAGTCAAAATCCGGAACCATCGAAACCGGCTATACAACCCCCATGCCGGACACGCTGTTCCCCATGGTCCGTCATCTGTCCTACCGGGTGACCCCGGCGCTGGCGAAGACGCCGATTTCCGCCAACCAGGTGACCAGCCTGTCGCTGGTGTGCGGTCTTGTCTGCAACGGAATGTTCCTTGTCGGCGAAACGGCCTGGGGGATCGTGGGCGCGTTATTCTTCGTCGTCACTTATATCCTCGATAACTGCGATGGCGAAATTGCCCGCCTCAAGGATCAATGTTCGGCCTTCGGCATGCGTTACGACAGCTTTGTCGACTGGATCGTCCATTCCAGTTTTTTCCCGGCGCTTGGCATCGGCGTTCACTCCGCGACGGGAAACGAGGTCTGGTTATGGTTGGGTTGGATCGGCGGCGCCGGCGGCACCTTTAACTACGCCGTCGGTTTCTGGGTCGAGGCCCGCAATCGACGGGAAAAAGCAGAAAGCTACGATGAAACCGGACGCGAAGCGGTGGAGAACAGCCACCGCCCGGAAAACCTCGGTGAATGGCTGCTGTTCGCTTTCCGGGAACTGTCGCGGGCGGATTTCTGTTTTATCGTACTGGCGCTGGCGGTGTTCGATTTGACGTGGCTGCTACTGCCCCTGGGCGCCGTTGGCGCGCAAGCTTACTGGATCACCCAGTTCGCCCGCCGCGCCCGCGAGTTTCACGTCTAACCGCAAAAGCCGGACTTCAGGGCTTTGCCAGCTCTTCCGATTTTTTGTTCAGGACCGTGATTAATTCCGCGATGCCGCCGCTTTTAAGAACCTTTCGGTATTCGGACCGGCGCACGGCAAGCTGGCTGACGGAATCATCGAGCAGGACATCGACGATTTTCCAGCTTTCCCCGGATTTCAAAACCACGTAGGTCAGGCGGGCGGGAGACTTATTTGGAATGTTGATTCGGGTCGCGACCAGGACCGTCTTCCGGGGGCCTGGTTTTTCGCTCACGGTTTCAAAGCTTTCGCCGTCAAATCCGCTGAACTGTTGGGCGTAGGTGCTGGTGCTCATGCGTTCGAAGGCGGCAAGAAGTTGCTGCTTCTCCGCTTCTCCGGCTTTGGCCCAGTGTTCGCCGACGGCGATGCGGATCATCCGGTAGTGATCGAAGCTGCTCTGGACCGGATTCTTAAGCCGGTCGTAGCGGCCTTTGAACCCGAGTGCGTCGGCTTCCTTCATGACGCCGAGAAGGGCGTCGTGAAAAGTACCGACAAGCGCCGAGGGCGATTGCGCGTTGGCGGCGTTGGGAAGGGCGATGAAGATCGCAACGAGAAGAGTAAGAGCTTTCATAGGGTATGGTTTCCTAGAGGTCAGGGAATCGTTGTTTAACCCCTGGCGGGCGGGCGATCAACTAAAGCGGTTTTTCTAATATTTATGGTTAACCAAAGATTACGAAAATGCAAACTTCGGGTATCTGCCTGTTATTAATTGGTTATTGACCCTCATACGGACTGTGCCTTTTTTGCAATTTCGAAAGAAAATTCAAGGATTCAAAGGGATTAAGGCTGCTTAAATGATTGCATTGCTTGGAAAATTATCTTAAAAATGTTCAGATTAATGTCCGGCTGAAAAAATAGTCTGGACTGCTATACAGGGTACGCCTTGAGGGAGGCTAATAAATAATTAGTGTTACGATAGAGAGGGGTTCTGGTTTGATGCGGTTAAATAACAAACTTATATCCGTTTTTGGTGTTTTGATGCTGGCTGTCATTTTGATGACGGCAGGCGCCTCCCAGGCACCGGCGGCTGAAGCTAAATCCAATGTCAATGTTCAGTTGGCTGCGGGTGATGATGATGTGAACGATCCGCTTGAGGGTCTGAACCGCATTATTTTCACTTTCAACGAAGGCTTCCAGGTGCTGCTGCTGCGTCCCGCCAGCACCCTCTATGGCGCCTTTACGCCACCGCCGGTGAAGGAAGCGGTCAGCAACGTGCTGCACAACATCCGCTCTCCGGTCATTTTCGTTAATGACCTGCTGCAGGGCGAAGGGGAACGGGCGATGAATACGCTCAACCGTTTCCTCGTCAACACCACTCTCGGCGTTGCCGGTATTATGGATGTGGCGGAATCGAATTTCGACATGCCCGGTCATGATGAGGATTTCGGCCAGACCCTGGCGGTATGGGGCGTCGGCGAGGGCTTTTACCTGGTGCTGCCGATCCTGGGACCTTCCAACCCCCGGGACGCCATCGGCAAATATTTCGTCGACTCCTACTTTGATCCTTTCGGCTACTACACCAGTGAATATCATGAAGCCGCCGGTCATGCCCGCACGTCGGTTAACGGCGCTAAGGTTTACAGCGGTGTGATGAACGAACTGGATCAGGTCAAGAAGACTTCGGTCGATTATTACGCGGCGATTCGCAGCATGTACCGCCAGAAGCGGGATTCGGAAATCCGCAACGGTGAAGCAGGCGACTTGCCGCCGATCCCTGAAATTAGCTACGAGTTCGAAGATCAGGCTCCGGTGAATCCCGCCGACAGCCAGCAATCCACCGCCGGCGAAGTTCAGTTGAGCAACGGCGTCCAGATAATCTGGAGCGAAGCCCGCATTCCGGTCAAAACCACCGGTCAGGTGATCTGGAACACGGACAGCCGTCAGGAAGAGGTCGCCTCCATCACCCGATAGGCGTTCTGAAGCCATATTGAATCCGGAACCATCCATCCAACATTCCCCCCAGCGGTCTCCCGCTGGGGGGTTTTTTTTGGTATTTAATGGGTACGCACGAATGCGCGGTAGCTCATAACTTATTGATATCAAAAGAAAACAACTGATAACCCTTGACTTTCCTCAGTTTTTATAGAAGATTGCGCGTGTCCGGCGCCCAGGAAGGGGCCGGGCATTTTAACGGATCAGGCCATTGTGGCGGATCCTATCTGCATATTGCTTCTGAAGGAGGATATGATTCATGACGGCTATTTCCCTGCCCACTGTTCCCGTTGAAGGCGGCCTCTCGCTTTACTTTCGTGAGGCGTGGCGCTTTCCCATGCTTG
>JAOUPW010000151.1 GCA_029879665.1 Rhodospirillales bacterium
CAGATCAACGCCAGTCGGCTTTGAGAAGGCGCCGTTGGTAAATCCGGCAAATATATATTCCGGATATTCCGTATTCATACCGCCGTTGGCGCTCATCGTCACGCCGATGGAGCCATTTTCGCCGATCGACCAGTTGGCGCCCATGTCTGGGATCAGGAATAGTTCTTCATCGCTATCAGCGCCCCTAACTGCGCCAGCAGACGCAGTTAAATCGCGGATCGGCGAAAAAAAGCCCAAGGAAACGTCGAAGCGGTCGCCGACGCCAACCATGGCGGCGGGGTTGCGCATGGCGGATTGAGTATCCTGCGACAGGGCGACGCCGGTGCCGGCCATGCCTTTGTTGGTGACTCCGTAACCATGTGAAAAATAACCGGTGGTTGCCTTCGCCGTTTGTAACGGCAGCACGGCGATCGCTGCCGCCGCAACGGACAGCAGCGAAGTTTTTGTAATTTTTGAAATCATTTTCAAATCCCTCTCTCTTCCCTTTTTTAAACCCTACATCCAAAATGGATATCGGAGTTTCTAATTTAAGCACTGTTTTTTTTTTGAGCCTTACGGCTTCATTTTTTTCGAGCCTTGAGGCTTCTTGATTTTTTTTTATTTCACGGGACGGATGCGTAAAAACCCTATGAATACGTTAATAATATAAGGCCACGGCCCGGTCCGGTAGTACCATGTTACTTCAAAATTTACTGGAAACATGGATAGTGATATTTTTGCAACATCAAATCAGAACGGACATGGGGACCGAAAAGGGGCCGGAATGGGGAAAAGTCCGTGCGTGATCTTCAGAACCTTGGCGCCCGGAATCGGGGCGCGCGATAAGGCGTTCCGGGAGGAGCGGATTAAACAGACTGGATAATCGTGGATTCCGTGGCCAGAGGCAGGCTCAGCGCAGGTAGAGATGAACCTCGTTGCCACGGACGCCGGGGCTGGTTTTGCCGGAAAGCGCAATCCGGTTGGGCGGCAGGCCCATTTCCATGAGCGATCGCAACACCCCTTCCGCCTGACGGCGGGATTTGTTGGAATTCAGCGCCACCTTGGCGGCGCCGCCGGTGCTGGGCGAAACCGCGACCAGGTCGAAGATCGCCGTCGGGCGGCGTTCCAGGACCTTGCTGACGGCGTTATAGACCGCCTGTTGGTAAGAGACGTTGGGCCGGTCGAACCGAATCACGACCAGCGGCCGTTTGCCGGCGGTATCTGCAGCCATAACGGGCCCGCCGCCGCTGCCGGCGGTGGATACCATGGCCCGGTTGACCAGACTGGCGCCGTAGATTTCGCCGCTTTTTACGCCCGCGCTCAGAAGGTTGAGGTTGCCGCGCTCGGTCGAGACATATGAGGTCTGACGGCGGACGTCTTCGGTCACTTCCTTGAGCAGACGGTCAACCAGAACGACCGTGCGGTTTACTTCGTCTTCCAGAATGGCTAGCTGGGTATGATCTTCATCAACGGCGCCGGAAATGCCGAAAGCAGCCCGGGCCGATTCCGAGAGATAGCCGGAAAGGGTGGAATTTCCGGCCACGCTGGTGGTCAGCTTGTTCATTTCCGCAATATCTACACTGAGCCGGTCAAGATCGTTCTGGGCGCTGTTGAATTGCTGCACCAGGATCGGGTTGCCCGGCGTGGTGCCAACCTGCAGACGGGAATTGACGGAGGCAACGGTGCGGTGATAGCGCTGGGAATCGCTAATTATCCGGCCGCGAAGCTCTTGCAGTTGCGCGTTGTGCTGGGCGATGGAATTCTGAAGTCCCTTCAGTTCCTCGCGCAGTTCGATGACTTTTTTGCCGACAAAGGTTCCGGTCGGTGCGCCGGAAGAAACGGAGGAGGGTGTGAAATCAGAAGTTCCCAGCGGCGGCTGACTGGTACCAATTGCCGATTGGGTCTCCATTCTTGCCTGAGGCGCGGCCTGCGCCTGTGGCGGCGGAGTCTTGCCCGCGGGATCCTCGCCGGTCAGGGAAGGCAGCAGCGCTTCCTCTGTAAATGAGCACGCTGGGAGTAAAAGAAGCCCCCCTATGATGATCGTCCTGAACCCCGAAAATGCCATTTTCCCGATTGAGCCTTTTTACTGAGGAAGGAAACACAAACTAAACATTAATAACTATATTTTACGAAAAGAGGAAACTTTTCATTGTTATTTCACAAGATATTACTCAAAGGGCATAGTTCCGACAAGGACCGATTTTCCCTTAACCGGCCCTAAAAGATACGAAAAATTAAGGAATCTCGTCTTCGCCAGCCGCTGATTTGGGCAGGCTTGCCTTCCCAATGATGCTGGAGTAGTGTCCCGTTCCCTTGCCGAAAGACCCGTTCCGTGTGGAAATCTTTCGCGCATCCAAGGCGCCCGTAGCTCAACTGGATAGAGTGCCTGACTACGAATCAGGAGGTTGGGAGTTCGAGTCTTCCCGGGCGCGCCATTTCCCGCTTCGATTTAGAAATTTATTTTCTCGTTGTGCGGGAGCCCGTTTATTATTCCTCGCCTACCCCACCCTCCCCGGATTATCCGCCGTCTGAATCCTCTTCGATTTCCCAGTCCATCACCGGGGCGTCTGGCCGGGATTGGGGGGAGGCGTTGAGGAGGGGCGTCACCCTGGCAATGTTTTTCTGGGCGATTGCCGCCATCTGAGCAGAGCCCTGAGCGGCATAAACGTCATGGGCGGCCTCGAAGGCTTCAAGGGCGGCCGCGAAATATTCCTGATTCTTGGAAAGATCGCCGAGCAGGAAAAGCGCGGTGCCCAAGTTGTTCTGAGTTGCCGCCCAGAGCAAAGGCGTTTTTTCCTGAGAGCGAATTTCAAGGGTGACGCGGCAGGCTTCCGCCGCCTTTCGCAGAACTTCCTCATTTTTCATGAGACTGCCGAGTTCCTGGGCGGCGAGGGCAAAATTGTTCATGATTTCAGCCCACAGATCCGGCCTTCCGGTGCGCGTAAACACCTGTAAGGCATCCTGATGGGCGGCCAGGGCCCATTTGATCAATTCAGGATCATGGTTGGTGAGATAAATCTTATAGAGCGCCTGCCCGAGCCGGTGTTGGGAGGAGGCCCATTCCACCGGAAAATCGTTTTTGTTAAGGACCCGCAGGCCGGCCCTGAGGGCGTCGACCGCTTTTTCCAGCACCTCCGGATCATCCGTCTGATCCCCCAGAATCAACAGCACCGCGCCCAGTTGCCTTTGCGCCATGGCCCACTCGGTTCTGTGATTGTCTTCCCGGAGGGTTTCCAAGGCTCCGTTAAGATGCTGGGCGGCCACCTGATAAAGCTCGGTGGCGCCTCTCAAATGGGCGAACAGAGCCAGGGCGCTGCCGAAACAAAGCTTGATGACGGCCTGTTCATGGGAGGTGAGATCGGTGGGAAGTGCCCGTGACTTCGGCAGGGCGGATTCAAGGGCGGTCAGCATGGCCGCCTGATGGAACAGGCTTTTCCCGGCGTCCCGGGGCGTCAGAGCTGCGAGCGTGACCATCGCCAGAAGATCGGCTAACTCCGGCCCGAAATTGATCGGGAGATAGAGGATGTTGGAAAGCGAGAAGCTTCCCGGCATGTCGGCAAGATCTTCGACGGCGGATATGAAATGCAGCCGCAGAGTCGCGCCCGGCGAAGGGATATCGCCCCAGACCAGAAGATCGGCATTGTGGGCGAGAAGCCAATTGCGTGCATTTGCCGTGGCGGCTCTCATTTCATTAGGCGTTTCCTCGTGTTCAAGGTCCGGGGGGCCGGATTTTGTGCTGCGGATCTTGATGCCTTTGCGTTTTTCAAGCGCGGCGACAATCAGCTTGGTCTGTCCCGGACCTTCCTCGCCCTCAAGTGGGGCAATGCAGATTTCCAAAGGCTTGGGTTTCGGTAATTTCTTTCTGTCACCACCGATCAAGCGTCTGAAATATCCAGGTTTGGACGGCCCTGCTTGGGGCCGTTTGATTTTTCTTATCTTGCTCGGCTTGGCCAATTGCTCATCGGCGGTTCGCAAGCGCCGGGCCATCTTAGCCATTACCGCCATCGCCAGATTGGGGCGGGTCTTAAGGGCGCTCAAAAATTCATCGCGCGAGATCACCTCCACCGATACTTCGCCTTTGGCCTGGGCAGTGGCGGTGCGCGGGCCGGAATCGATAACTCCCATTTCCCCGAAGAATTCCCCCGGAGCAATAATCGCCAGGCGTACGGCTCCGCCCCGGCAGGCCTTGCTCAATTCCACCGTGCCGGTTACCAGCGAATAGACCGTGTCGGAAGCCTGGCCCTCGCGGAAAAGAATGTCACCGTCCTGAAACTTTAGTGTGGTTTTTTTCAAATGGCACCTCGTCACCTCACCGGTCAGGCGGGTGCATATAGATTGCGGATCGATGGCCTGCCGATATGGTGCGGCCACGTCCGGGCCGGGTCAATGATCCCCATCACCGACCCAAAATCCCGGAATGCCTGGACAACTATGGGAGTGGAGAAGTAAAAAAAATATAACTCCGTCTCCGGGCGGTAAATAAGCCGTCATAATAATGGACTATTAAGGTCCGGTTCCGAGACTGTTCTGGAGGCGTTACGTGCTAAAATCCCTGAATCCGAGATCATATCCGGGACTGTTTGCCGTTGTCCTGACTGTCCTGCTTGCGGCCTTGCCAGCGCGGGCGGGGTCATCCGGTTCCCTTTACGACATGAACCGGTTTCTGAATGAACCGCACCCGTTCGCTAAAAACCCGCCTCCCCGTTATCCGGCACCAATGATTCCGGATTCGGGCGTGCGGCCCGTGGCGCAACCCAAAGCGCCGGTTTTTGTTCCTGCGACGCCGCCGCGCGGGGGCGCATCTTCGGGGAAAATATTTTCCGAAATCCGCCTCGGTGTGTTGTGGCACGATGAAGGCCCTTTCAGCCACCGCAAGGAAGAAGGCGTGGACGGCAACATCGAAATCCTGTTCGCCTCGCCCCGCTGGCTGGATTTTATCGGCTCGCCCCGGCCCCATGTGGGCGGTTCGTTCAATTCGGCGGGAGATACCAACCAGGCCTACCTGGGCCTGACCTGGGACTGGTCGTTCTGGAAAGGGGCCTTCGCCGAATTTTCCTTAGGCGGCGCAATTCATGACGGCGAAACCGACCAGGGCAGCGCGCCGCTGGATCGCAAGGAACTTGGCTGCCCGGTATTGTTCCGGGAATCCATCGGCCTCGGCTGGCGCTTCCAGAATCGTCATTCCATCAGCCTTCATCTCGATCATATCTCCAATGCCAAGTTGTGCGACACCAACGAGGGTCTGGAAAATGTCGGCATCCGCTACGGCTACATGTTCTGAAGATGATGTCGTCGAAATTCCGTCCGCGCCCGGGGCTTACGGCCTGATCCTTACGCTTGTGAAGCCGCTCCGCTTCAAAGGGCATCTGCTTGCAGCGGCAACTTATCTTTATGCCGGCAGCGCCCGGGGCCCGGGCGGCCTTCGCGCCCGCATCGGCCGGCACCTGAAAGAGGATAAAAAAATTCATTGGCACGTGGACCGGTTGACCGACGTCGCCAGGGTCGGGGCGGTCTATGCGCTTGTCGGCGGCGACGAATGCGAGATTGTCGAAACCGCGCTCAAAATCAAAGGCGTTTCAGCACCGGTGCCCGGCTTCGGCAGTTCCGACTGCCGCATCTGCCCGGCCCATCTGCTGCGCCTGCCGGACGGGTTTGAGGCAGGGAGTTTTTTCGCGAAAATTCGCAGCGCCAAGTCAGGTTAAGCGGAATCCGGCTTAAAGAATTTCGAGCACATTTTCAGGCGGACGGCCGATGCGGGCCTGACCGCCCTTA
>JAOUPW010000152.1 GCA_029879665.1 Rhodospirillales bacterium
GCGATTGCCATAAACACATCTCATGAACAGGTGTATATCGGTGACTAGAATCAAGACAGCATTACTTCGCCTTTGGGCTGACCTTCGTGCCGCCACCGCCGTGGAATTCGCCCTGCTGTTCCCAATCGTCGTTTTTTTCGTGCTCAGCCTGTTCGAATTCGGCCTGATCATTTACGAATACCACCTGATCAGCGAGGCGACGCGGCGCGGCGCCCGTAATCTTGTGGTCAACGATTCCCTGAATAGCCCGGTGACCGCGCTCACCAACATCGAGTCCACCGATGCCACCTGCACGGGTAGCGGTTGTGATGCCGCGCCGTTTGCCCTCCTGCTGGCCGACATGCAGGGGATACTCCCCGATCTCGCCGCTTCCAACGTCACGGTGACCTATTCCAACACCGGGCTGACCGGCGGCAGTCTCGTGACCCCCCGGGTTACCGTCGAGGTCGTCGGATATCAGCATTCATCCACCATTTACGGCGCGGTGCTGGGAAATTCGAGCTCTAACAAAACGTTCACTTTCACCTATCCGTCCTTTTCCACCAGCCGGATTTTGGCGAGTCGAAATAATTCCGAGCTGTAAAAACTCTCCGGTAAAAACGCCCCCGTCCTTGTAATCTGCGTCAGGCTTTTGATCGCAGCCATTGCGCAAGCCTGTCCCGGGTGTGCGGCGGCGCGGTGAGTCCCAACTTGCTTCGCCGCCAGAGAATATCGTCGGCCGTTTGCGCCCATTCCTCGCGGATAAGGTAGTCCGCTTCGGCGCTGTAAAGTCCACCGCCGAAATTCTCGCCCAGGCCGTTCATATCGTTAATCCCGTCGAGCAAGGATTCAATCCGCGTGCCGTAGGCATGGGCGTATCGCAACCTCAGGTCATCGGGCAGCCACGGAAATCTAATTATCGTGGATTCCAGAAAGGTCGAAAAATCCGCCCCTTCCATATCGCCGCCGGGGAGGGGCGTACCTGACGTCCACGGGCGGCTATCGGACCCGAGGGCGGCACTAAGCCGTTCCAGGGCTTCTTCCGCGAGGCTGCGGTAGGTGGTGATCTTTCCGCCCAGAACCGACAGAAGGGGCGCCCGGTCTGCGCCGCCATTGAATTCGAGGAGATAATCCCGAGACGCCGAGGTGGCATCCCCGGCGCCGTCATCGAACAAGGGGCGAACGCCGGCAAAGGACCAGATCACATCGTCAGGTGAAATTTTCCGGGAGAAATACCGGTTCGAACATTCGCACAGGTAAGATGTTTCCTCCGGCGTAATTTCCGCGGTCGCGGGATCGCCCTGGAAATCCGCTTCGGTGGTTCCGATCAGGGTATGGTTGCCTTCGAAGGGAATGGCAAAAACAATACGGCCGTCCGGGTTTTGAAACAGATAGGCGTCGTCGTGATCGAACATTGCGGGCACGACGATATGGCTGCCCTTGACCAGACGCACCAGATGATCAGGTATGATTTGCAGGGTTTCATATAGCACCTGGTTCGCCCAGGGGCCGCCGGCGTTCACCACCGCGCGGGCACGGGCCGTGCCGGAATTTTCGGCGTTTTCGCTTTCAAGGTCCACCAGCCAATGATCCTGAAATCGCCGGGCGGAAACGGCTTGCGTCCGGGGCAGCACTTCGGCGCCCCGTTCCGAAGCATCCTTGGCATTGAGAATAACCAAACGGGAATCGTCCACCCGGCAGTCGGAATAAACGAACCCTTTGCCATAACCGGGGATCAGGGGGCGCCCGCCCGGGTGCGAGTTCAGGTCCAAAGCATGGGATGCGGGCAGGCGTTTCCGCCCCCCCAGATGATCGTAAATAAAAAGCCCCAGGCGGATCATCCAGGCGGGCCGCTGCGCCTTGTCATGGGGCAGGATCAGGCGCAGGGGTTGGATCAGATGGGGCGCCAGGGCGAGCAGAACTTCCCGTTCGCGTAAAGCTTCGCGGACCAACCGGAATTCATACTGTTCAAGGTAGCGGAGCCCGCCATGGATCAGTTTGGTGCTGGCCGAGGAGGTCGCGCCGCCGATATCGCCCTGATCGCAGAGAAGAACCGTAAGCCCGCGTCCGGCGGCGTCCCGGGCGATGCCGGCGCCGTTGATGCCGGCGCCGATGACAAGCAGGTCCACGGATTTTTGAAGGGGCACAGGCAGTTATTCCTTGGCGCTCGGCGTGGGACGATCAAGCGGCAAGTGTGCCCTAATCCCGTTCATCAAAAAAGGGTTATCCGGGGCCGAAATGCTCCGGCGCGGTGCATTGCAGCCCAGATGCCCAGTCCTTATAGTCACGTCAACGCATGTATTCTCCGCAGACTATGAAACAAGGAATAAACGATGGCGCTGGGCACCTTTACCACCCGTCCCGAACTGATCGGCACCTTTGGCGGCATCGCCACCACCCACTGGCTGGCGACGGCCACCGGCATGGCCATATTGGAAAAAGGCGGCAACGCCTTTGACGCCGCCGTTGCCGCCGGTTTCGCCCTGCAAGTGGTGGAACCCCATCTGAACGGTCCCGGCGGTGAAGTTCCCATGGTCATCCACAGCGCCGAAAAAAATAAAACCATGGTGGTTTGCGGGCAGGGCGTTGCGCCGGCGGGAGCCACCATCGAACACTACAAAAGCGAGGGACTGGATCTGGTTCCCGGCTCGGGACTGCTGGCGACCTGTGTACCGGGTTCCTTCGACGCCTGGATGATGGTGCTTCGCGATTTCGGCAGCCTCACCGTCCGCGATGTCCTGGAACCCGCCGTCAATCTGTCCCGGACCGGTTTCGCCGTGGTGCCGCGCATGTCGGCGACCATCAATTCGGTCCGCGAGCTGTTTGCAACCGAGTGGACGGAATCCGCCAAGCTTTATTTGCCCAACGGCAAGATTCCCGAAAACGGCAGCCTGTTCCGGAATCCGGAAATGGCGAACATGTACGCCCGCGTCATTACCGAGGCGGAATCCGCGGGCGCGAACCGCGAAGCTCAGATCGAATTCGCCCGGCGCACCTGGAGCCAGGGGTTCATCGCCGAAACCATTGACGCTTTTTGCCGCAATAATGAGGTCATGGATACTTCCGGCGAGCGTCACCGAGGCGTGTTGACGGGCGAGGACATGGCAAAATGGCAGGCGAGCATCGAAGCGCCGCTGACCTACGATTACAAAAACTACACCGTCTGCAAGTGCGGCCCCTGGAGCCAGGGCCCGGTGTTCCTGCAACAATTGGCGTTGTTGAAAGGCTTTGGCCTGGCGGACATGGATCCGTTGTCCCCCGATTTCATCCATACGGTCACCGAGTGTTCGAAACTGGCATTTGCCGACCGCGAGGCCTATTACGGCGATCCGGATTTCGTCGACGTTCCCATGGAGACCCTGTTGTCGGACGCCTACAACGATGGCCGGCGCAAGCTGATCAGCGAGACCGCCTCCCTGGAATTCCGTCCCGGTGAAATCGCCGGCTACGATGTTTCCGTGGACTACCGCGTTTCTTCGGGCATGAAGGTGGACGGCATGGGCGGCGGCGAGCCGACCGTCAGCCGTGCCGGGGAAACCAAGGGTGATACAGTCCATATCGATGTGGTCGACCGCTTCGGCAACATGGTCTCGGCGACACCCAGCGGCGGCTGGCTGCAAAGCTCGCCCCTTATTCCCGGGCTCGGGTTTTGCCTCGGCAGCCGGGCGCAGATGTTCTGGCTGGAAGAAGGCACCCCCGCCAGCCTCAAGCCGGGCAAGCGCCCGCGTACCACCCTGACGCCGTCGCTGGCGCTGCGCGACGGCGAGCCCTACATGGCTTTCGGCACGCCCGGAGGCGACAGCCAGGATCAATGGACGCTGACCTTCCTGGTCCGCCTGGCCCATTACGGTTACAACTTACAGGAATGCATCGACGCCCCCATGTTCCAGAACGAACACATGCCCAGTTCCTTTTATCCGCGCGAGGCCCGCCCCGGTCATGTGACGGTGGAAGGCCGCCTGTCGGAAGATACGGTTCGGGAACTCCGGCGCCGGGGCCACGACGTGGAAGTGGACGAGGACTGGTCCCTGGGCCGGATCACGGCAGTCGCCAAGGACGGGGAAGCCATCAAGGCCGCCGCCAACGCGCGGTTTATGCAGGGTTATGCCATTTGCCGGTGAGGGTTCTTCCGGACCGTTCGGCCTAACCTGTTTCTTTTTGATCGAACCGCAATCGCTCTTGGCAGTCACGACCGATGGACGCCGACCTTTCCGGTCCACTCTCCTGAAAATAACCAGAAAAATGGAATCACGATTCTCCTTGCCGCACCCGGGTCGGGAGAACATAAAACGGCCTACCGACAGTGGGGTTCACCGTTAAGAGTCGGAAACTTAAGAGAGCTTCTTCAGGTCCAGTTCCAGGATACCCTCGGCACCGGCGGTGCGCAGCTTGGGGATGAGGTCGCGGACTTCGCGGCGCTCGACCACGGTTTCGATGGCAACCCAGGCTGGATCGGTCAGGTGGTTGACCGTCGGGGCATGCAGGCTGGGTAACAGTTTGGTAACTTCGTCCAGGGCCTCGGTCGGCGCATTCATCTTCAAGAGCACCCGGTGACGGGCGGCTAAAGCGCTTTGCAGCATTAAGGCGATCTGGTCGATTTTGGCCCTTTTCCAAGGATCGGCCAGGGCGTCCTTGTTGGCGACCAGGACCGTGTGGGTGTGCAGCAGGTCACAAACGATGCGCAGTCCATGGGCTTTGATGGTGGTTCCGGTCTCGGTGATTTCGACCGCGGCATCGGCAAGGCCTTCGACAACCTTTGCCTCGGTGGCCCCCCAGGAGAACTCGACCGTGGCGTTGATGCCTCGCTCTTCAAGGTAACGCCTGGTGTAGTCCACCAGTTCGGTGGAAACGACCTTGCCTTCCAGATCCTCGACTTTCTGGATTGGGCTGTCCTGGTCCACCACCAGAACCCAGCGGCAGGACTGGTCGGAAGCCTTGGAATAGACCAGATCGCAGACCACTTCGACATCGGCCTGGGTCTCCTTGATCCAATCAATGCCGCAGAGCCCCACGTCCATGGTCCCACCCGCCACATAGGGCCCCATCTCCTGGGAGCGCACCAGCGCGCAGGTGATCTCATCGTCGTCGATGGTCGGGAAATAGTTGCGCGACCGGTGCTGAATGTTCCATCCCGCTTGGGCGAACAGGTCCACCGTGGCGGATTCGAGACTTCCCTTGGGGATTCCGAGCTTAAGCTGGTTCATAATGTTTTTTAGCATACATTTGTGAAAATAGAAGCGATGGTTATAGAAAGTATCCAAAGTCCGGATGCGCCCATAGCCTGGACGGAAAAACTACAATGTCCGGAAATGGCTGTTTCGGACCTTCTGCTTGGTCCTGATTTACGTCTACCTTACCCACCCCGAAAACGAACATTGAAACAAGGTAGGGGGGCACGGGCAAGGGTCCAGTTCCTTTTACCCGCGCGAAGCCCGGCCCGGTCATGTGACCGTGGAAGGCCGCCTGTCCGAAGATACGGTTCGGGAACTCCGGCGCCGGGGCCACGACGTGGAGGTGGACGAGGATTGGTCCCTGGGCCGGATCACGGCAGTCACCAAGGACGGCGAAGCCATCAAGGCCGCCGCCAACGCGCGGTTTATGCAGGGCTATGCCATTTGCCGGTGAGGGTTCTTCCGGACCGTTCGGCCTAACCTGTTTCTTTTTGATCGAACCGCAATCGCTCTTGGCAGCCCGGACCGATGGACGCCGGCTTTCCCGGTCCGCCAGGCCAATTATGAACCCTACTTCGGATCGGCG
>JAOUPW010000153.1 GCA_029879665.1 Rhodospirillales bacterium
GACCGCGTCGACGACGCCCTTCACGCAACCCGGGCTGCGGTCGAGGAAGGCATTGTTCTCGGCGGCGGTGTCGCGCTGCTGTATTCGATCAAGGCGCTGAATAAGGTCGTTCCCGACAACGACGATCAGAAAGTGGGCGTCGATATCGTCCGCCGCGCCCTTCAGGCGCCGGTTCGTCAGATCGCGGAAAACGCCGGTTTCGACGGCGCCGTGATTGCTGGCAAGCTGCTTGAAGCCAAAGATGCCAACCTGGGCTTCGATGCTCAAAACGGTAAGTACACCGACTTGATCAAGGCCGGTATCATTGACCCGACCAAGGTCGTGCGCACTGCACTGCAGGACGCATCCTCCATCGCCGGGCTGCTGATCACCACCGAGGCCATGGTTGCCGACGTACCGGAAAAGAAAGACGGCGGCGGCATGGGCGGCGGCGACATGGGCGGCATGGGCGGCGGCATGGGCGGCATGGGCGGCGGCATGGGCTTCTAAGTCCACCGTTCATATCTCTCTGCCTTCTACGTCAGGGGCCGCATCTTCGGATGCGGCCCCTTAATTTTGCCGATCCTTGACAACCTGCCCCGTAGACAGAATAAACAAGGCTCATGACTTCCTTTCCCGACTATTTTATCAGCGGCGGCGGCCAGCTTCTTTCCCTGGCCACCGTCGCCGTTATCTGGCTGACCTTCGCCGCCCTGGGCGCGCTCATTGCCGGTCGCGACCGTGTCCGCGATGTCGACCCTTTGTTCGGCTGGGCGCTGGTCTGTCTTGTCTTCACCCTTATGGGCGTCTTTACCGCCCTGACCTTTACCGTCATCGCCATGGCACTGGGCGGGACTGCGGCGGCGGCGGCGGTGATCGTGATCCGGCGCGATGGCGGATTGTTGAGCGCGGGCGCGGTAAAAATTATCCTGCTGGGCGCGCCATTGTTCTTAATGGTCTCGGCCATGGCCGCGTCCCAATGGGACGAGTTTTCCCACTGGCTGCCGAGCATCCGCTTTCTACTTGAAAGCGACGGCTTTCCGGCGCGGAATAATGTCTTCACCGGCGGCAGCTTTCCCGCCTATCCCTACAACTGGCCGCTGGCGTCCTATCTCGCCGGGCGTCTGGGCGGCGGCCTGATCGAAAACACCGGCGGAATTTTCAACATTCTGCTGCTCTTTACCTTCGGCCTTCTCATCGTGCGCCTGATCCGTGGCATCCTGAACCTTGACCAAGACGCCGTTCCCGGATGGGGACTGGTGGCCTTGGGCGGACTGGCGGCGACGCTGTTCAATCCTACGTTTACGCAGAAAGTTGTACTGACGGCTTATGCCGATACCTCCAGTGCCGTTGCCTTGGGCGCCGCCGCCGTTCTCGGCTGGTTCATGCTCGAAGCCCTGGCCGGTGGTCGCGCGAAAGAAGCGTATCGGCTTTCCTGGCAGGCCGGCCTTATGCTGATGTTGCTGATCAACCTCAAGCAGGCCAACTTGGTGTTATGCGTGATCCTGATCGGATCTCTGGTACTGGTGGCGCTGCGCGATCCTGACATTCACATCAAAGAATCCTGGAAGCTGCTGGCTGGCCTTATTCTGCCGCCGTTGGTCATCTATGCCGCTTGGCGCTATCACGTCGCCACGGAACTAAGCGGACAGGAATTCCGGTTCCGGCCATTCGCCGACTGGCACCTTGCGATCATTCCCCAAGTGCTGTGGAAGATGCTGACGGTCCTGGCCAAGAAAGGGCTGTATCTGGGCATCATGGTTCTCGCCACCCTATTCGCGATCCGGGGGCTGATCCGGTTTCGCACCGGCTTCGACCGGATGGCGATCATCGCCGGTTTTGCCTTCATCGGCTATAACGCCTTTCTGTTCCTTACCTACATCGCCTCCTTCGGTCCCAACGACGCCCTCCGTGCGGCTTCATTGTGGCGTTACAACATGCACCTGGGGCTGATCGCCGTTGCCTTCGCCGCCTATGGCCTGGCCATGTTGTGGCGAACAAAATTGGCGCCGCGCATGCCAGAAAAGCCGCTGGCCTGGATCAGCGTCCTACTGATTCTTATCGTGCCTGTAATCTTCGCCAAAAAAATCCGCTTCGACCTGGAAGAACCCAAGCCCCACTACCGCGCCGTCGCCGTCAAACTCGATTCGATCCTGCCCGAAGGCAGCCGGTTCTTTGTGCTCGACCCCCGGGGCAACGGCGAGTCCGGCATCATCACCCGTTTCGATCTTGGACCGAGCCGTACCTTCGTGGGCAAACTCGCTGCTTTTGATGCGATTTCAACCGAACTCATCCGAACGGTATTCAAATCAAAATTCGATTACCTGTTGGTTCATTCCATCAGTCCTTCGGTAATCGAAGCCCTCGACCTGCCGCTCAAGGAACGGACGTCCTATCTGCTGGTCAGGGACGGAACGGCATGGCGGATCACCAACTCCTGGCCGTATCCTTAAAGGTTATTCCGGATCGATCGCCTTGATCAGGGCCGAATGATCCAGGTCGCCGTACCCCTTTTCCATCAGCCCTTCATAAAGTTTCTTGCCCAGCGCGGTGGCGGGCAGCTCGAGCCCGAATTCCGCGGCCAGCATCAACGCCTGGCTCATGTCCTTGTGCTGGGTGGTGATACGGGCACCGGGGGTGAAATTGCCGTCGATCATACGCTGGCCGTGAACTTCCAGGATTTTTGAATCGGCAAAGCCGCCTTTCAGCGCCTCGCGCACCCGGGCGGGATCGGCGCCGGCGTGCTTGGCCAGCGACAGGGCTTCCGCCACTGCGCCGATGTTGAGGCCGACGATCACCTGGTTGGCGGCTTTCGCCACCTGCCCGGTGCCGACCTCGCCGATCCGGGTGGCGCGGCTGCCAAGCACATCAAACACAGGCAACGCGCGCTGGAACGATTCTTCCGAGCCGCCCACCATGATGGTCAGCGTCGCCGCTTCCGCGCCGGGGGTGCCGCCGGATACCGGCGCATCCATGAAATGCCCGCCCTTGGCCTTGACCGCATCGGCCATGCGCCGGGCGCTGGCGGCCAGGGTCGTGCCCATGTCGATGATCAGGGCGCCGGCGCGCAAACCTGCGACGATGCCGTGTTCGCCGATGACCACCTGTTCCGCCGTTTCCGTATTGGTGGTCATGACAATAACGGTGTCGCATTTTGACGCCACTTCGGCGGGCGACGCCGCCGGGATCATGCCTTCGCCCGCCAGCTCGTCGACGACGCCCCGCGAGCGGTTGCAAATGACCACGGTGGCGCCCGCGTTTTTAAGGTTGCGCGCCATGGGCCTGCCCATCAGGCCGAGGCCGATGAACCCAATGATTTTTCCATCAAGCGACATGGATTTTGCTCCGGCTATCTTCGATCTTAAAACTTTAGCATCATTCACCGCCGGCCAGAAACGAACGCGTAATCGCACAGGCGTCTTTCAATCCCGTACGCACCACTTCGATGCCTTCGGGAAAAGCGCCCAGCAGCCGCGACGGCAGCCCCCGATCCAGCATCACGAATACCCCGCGATCGGTTTCGCGCCGGATCAGTCGGCCGTAGGCCTGTTTCAGTTTCAGGCGCGTCATCATTTCATCATAGGCGCGCCCCCCGAAGGCTTCGCGGCGGGCCTTGTGCAGGATATCGGGACGCGGCCACGGCACCCGGTCGAAGACGATCAGCCGCAATGAATTTCCCGGCACATCCACCCCGTCGCGAACGGCATCGGTGCCCAACAGACAGGTATTTTCCTCGGCACGGAAAATGTCGATCAGGGTGCCCGTGTCCAGCGTGTCCACATGCTGGGCCAACAGCGGCAGACCTGCGGCTTCGAGAGGACCGGCAATTCGTTCATGGACCGCGCGAAGGCGGGAAATGGCGGTAAACAATCCCAGCGCCCCGCCGCCGGCGGCCAGAAACAAATCCCGGAACGCGGCGGAAACCTGCCCCGGGCTGGTGCGGGTGACGTCGCCGACCACCAGAACCCGGGTTTGTTCCGCATAATTAAAGGGCGACGGTTCGGCGATGCGGATCACCGGACTGGCGAGATGGCGGGCGCCGGTCAGAGCTTCGGCGGCAATCCAGTCGGCTTCTTCATCGCCGGAATGGTCCCTGAGCGTTGCCGAGGTCACCAGAACCCCGTGCGCCGGTTCGACCACCGTTTTCGCGAAAGGAAGGGTTGGGTCGATCCAGTGGCGGTGCAGACCGTAATCAAAGTCGCGTCCGCCCCTGCGTTCAACACTCAGCCAGTCCACGAATTCGGGCGGTGTTTCGGCGCAAAGGGAGGACAACATGCCGCGCCAGGCGTTCACCGGCTGGATGGCGCGGCGTTCCAGACTGCGTCCCATGGCATCGAGGCGCTGGCGCTGGGTAGTTTCCAGATCACTGCCTTCTTCTTCCAGCACCCTGGACAGGGCCTTGCGCAAATCGCCCAACGGTCGGGACAGGGCGGCCAACTCCGTTTCCAAGGCCTTGGCGGCATCTTCCAAACCGGGAACCGGCGGATGGGTGTGCGCTTCCAGATCGTAACCGTTGTTCGGATTTTCCTCGCGGGCGTAGACCTGGCCCCGGACCAGCAGGAAAAACGCCTCCGCCGGCCCTTCGGGAGATTCCCCCTGGAGGCGCTGGCGCCAGCCCGGCGCGGGCAAGCAGCGGGCGGCATGACGGACTTCGCTTAACGCCTTGAGGCCGTTTGCACTGTTGGCGATCAGATCCTCGATCCGGGTTTTCAATCCCCGCGAACGCGAACGCCCGCTCCCTTCGGCGCCCAGGATCCAGCGCCTGAGGTCTGTGGTTTCCCATCCTGAAAGATGAGCGGAAAAAGCCCCATCGGCGGCATTGAACAGGTGATGGCCTTCATCGAAGACGAAACGCACCGGAACCGTGTTGTCTTCACCCATAGGGCCGGCGGCCCCGGTGGCATTGGCGGCCGCCTGCACCATGACCAGGGCATGGTTGCCGATCACCGTCTGCGCGCGCCGGGCGCGGCGAATGGTTCGTTCAATAAAACATTTCTTGTAATGTGTGCAGGCCGAATAGATGCATTCGCCCCGGGTATCGGTGAGATCGATGGTCAGGGTGCTGCCAAGAACGCCGACAAGCCAGGCGGGAAAGTCGCCGCCGACCATGTCGCCGTCCCGGGTTGCCAGCGCCCAGCGCGCCATCAGGCCCAAAGCAACGGCGTCATCGCCGGGCGATGCGGTCAACCGGCCCAGGGCTTCGTCGAAATTAAGCAGGCAAAAATAATTTTCCCGGCCCTTGCGTACGACCACCTTCTTCGCCTTTTCATCCGGGTCGGGATGAAGCCGGTCGGCCTCCGCGTCCAGTTGGCGTTGCAGGTTTCGGGTAAAGGTGCTGATCCAGACGGTGCCCTTGTTCTTTTCGCTCCACACACTGGCCGGCGCTAAATATCCAAGCGTCTTTCCGACGCCGGTGCCGGCTTCGGCGAGGACGAAACAAGGCTCGCCTTCCCGTTGGCGCGGAGCAAAAGCCTGGGCGACGCCGGCGGCGTAATCTGCCTGGGAGGGGCGCTCTTCGGCGGCGTGGCCCAACAGGGCGCGCAGACGGTCACGGGCTTCGTCGGCGGTGACCGGCTCACAGCCCGGCGGCGGTTCGGGCGGGCGCTCTTCCCATTCGTCCATGCGGTTCCAGATTCTGAACCCATCCAGGGACCCGCCCCGGGAATCCGGAGCGGAGTCCTTCGCCGTTCCTCCCAGGGCCGCCAGCACCGCCCGCCCCCAGGACCAGCCGCCCCGGTCCATGATCCGG
>JAOUPW010000154.1 GCA_029879665.1 Rhodospirillales bacterium
CCAGAGCGGACTATAGGGTTTGGTATGCTCAACCAGTTTTTCCCAAGCCGTCTGACAGCGTTCGTTTAAGTGCTCCCATTCCTTTCCGTCCGGGCCTTCCTCGATTCCGTGTTCAACCAGAATGGCCGCTTCCAAAGCCGGGTCCGCGCCCGGCGTATCAAAGGGAACCGGCTTATGGGTTTTTGCATCCCAAATCAGGGGTTTACGGGTTTCCGGATCGCGCATATAGAAACCGAATTTTCCCAACAGATACGGGGCCGAGGTGCGGTGTTTGATGAACTCCAGATCAAGACTTTTCCATTCGCTTTCATGCAACAGTACATGAATCATGGCCATCAAAAATGCCGGGTCACTTTTTGGCCGGATCGGAATCCATTCGGAGGAGCAAGCTCCGGTAATAGAAAGATGCGGTTCCAGTTGCACCCGTTTCATGCCGCGGGAACGGGCATCGGCATGACGTTTTACCCCACAGACGCCGCCAGAGGCCTCGACGTTGCTGCCAAAGGACAGAACGTATTCGCATAGGGGGGTGTCCGGGGCAACGGTGAACGCACGGTGCCAGAATTCGCCATAAAGATGCTCAGAGTGATAGCACTTTACGCCCTGGCCGCTACCGAATCCGGCATCAATGGGGCCCCAGGCACCCAGAAAGGCGGGAAAAGTTCCCATGTATGAGGTGGGCGTTCCGCCGCCGCCGAAACTGGCGGCAACGCGTGGATAACCCGACTCATCATTCAGTCCCTTAACGCGGCACTCATTCAATTTTAAAGCAATGGTGTCAAGCGCCTCATCCCAGGAAACCGGCACAAAGCCCGGGTCTTCATCTCGGCCCTTTTTCGGATTGGTCCGTTTCATCGGGGTCGTGATGCGGTGAGGGTTATAGGTTTTCTGGATTAAGCCAAAGGCTTTAACGCAGATTTTTCCAGCAGCCGGATGAATTTCAGCCGAGGAAAAATTAGGTTGGACTTCCGTAGCTACCCCGCCTTCAACACCGACCGTCAGCAGGTCCGGTCCGGAAACGCATTGATAGCAATAGGTCGGAACTTCGCGGCGAGCCTGTTGGTCGTTTTTGCGCATGGCGTTAACACCTCGGCTCAAAAACCTGGCTAAACTTTTGACGCCTTTGCCTTGAGTCGTTCTTCTAGTTTTGAAGTCTCCACAACAAATCGAGTATGGGTTCCCTTGGCGACTTTCTCAATATTGTCTTCCGCCGTTATTTCGAATGTAACCAGACGACCTTCAACGGATTTAATCGTAACGGAGATATTTACGGACATGTTGAGAAGCGTCGCCCCGGTGTGGTCGATTTCGACCCGCGTACCGACTGAATCTTCACCCTCATCCAGATGCTCGAGCAATAGGTCGCGGCAGGTATTTTCAATATCGCGTATAAGCTCGGGCGTTGCGTAAACCCGCAATGCGTCGCCCATAAAGTCAATGGTGCGTCCTTTGTCTATGTCGAAACTTCGGGTGGAGCGCACACCTTCCTTTAGCGAATTCTTCATTCTGCATACTCCTATGCCAGACCCCATTAAACCTGATTTTATTTTTTTATTTGATGCCGTTCAGGCACAGTACGTAACAGTGGCCAGATAACGTTATTAGCCTACATATCAATATATTTTAGGCATTCACGTACGACAATACTTATTATCCATATGCATCCGATTTAAGGGCATAAATACGGCAATATATGGCAGAATTAATTCGCGACGACGGATTCCGTCACTTTTTCAGGCTGGGTCATGCGGTATCCTTCCCTGACAGCCTCCAGATTGAGGGTGAGGAATTTGGGGGGTGCCCCCGCGCGAACCGCTTGTTCCAGAAATTCATATGAACAGATATTATCAAGCCCGATCAAGGCGCCCAATGTAATGATATTGGCAACGCGTTCGTTCCCCATTTTCAATGCGGTCTCGCTTAAGGGAAGATGATGCACCGAAAATGCCCCTGATGGCGGTTTCGGTACGTGCCGGGTGTCGGCAATCACGATGCTTTGGTCTTTCAGCAGGTCGAGGGAGATGGACAGCGCGCTCTGGTCCAGCACAACGAGATAATCAAGAGAGGTGACAAGCGGAAATCCGGAAACGCCGTCGCTGACGACAAGGTCGGAACGGCTGAGTCCGCCCCGGGAAGTCGGCTCATAACTTTGTGATAGGGAAATTCTCTTGCCTGCCAGATTGAGGGCGTGTGCAAGAATTTTTGCCGACAATTGAAGGCCCTGCCCCCCGGAACCACTGAAACGGACTTCATAATCCTGCAAGGTATTAGCTCCCTTTACCGCTAATTCCGGCCTGAACGGATTTAATATGGCGGCGATAAACAGCGCCATACTCTGGCCTTTCGGTTTCGACAAAAACGCCCGTCTTCATGTGGTTAGGGTGGAAGGGTTCATCGACCACATTACCGTATGAATCGGGGCGCATGCTGCCCTTCTGGCTGAGAATCATTTCAGGCGAGTCCCCCAAGTCATTCTTTCGTCCAAATATCTCGGTGCAGTCGGAGATAACCTCAACGAAAGAAAACCCGTCATGATCAATCGCCTGTCGCAGAAGATTTTTCAACGCCGGCGTTTGCAGCGTCACTTCACGGCCGACAAAACCGGCTCCCGCGGCCACAGCCAGATCGCAGGCATTAAACACGGGTTCGATACTTCCCGTCGGCGATGTCGTCGTGTAACGGGTTTCACTGGTGGTTGGCGAGGCCTGACCGCCGGTCATGCCGTACACTTCATTGTTCAGCATCATGCAGGTCATATTAAGGTTTCGGCGGCAGGCATGTATGAGGTGATTGCCGCCTATCGCCAAGCAGTCGCCATCACCGGTAATTACAATCACTTTCAGGTCCGGCCGGGTCATTGCCAGTCCCGTGGCAAAGGTGAGAGGCCTTCCATGGGTAGTGTGAAACGTATTGGCATCCACATAGGCGCCTATCCGTCCGGAGCATCCGATACCCGAAACGATCGCCAGTTTATCATTTGAAATATTCAATTCATGAACCGCCCACAAGAGAGCCCGTAGGGCGATACCATGCCCGCAACCGGGGCAAAGGAAATGCGGGAACAGGTCCTCGCGCAGATAATCCCGGATATTGAAGGATTCCACCGGTTTTTCATCCATTTCAGCTCAACTCCTCGATCTGGTGGAGAATGGCCGCCGGATCGATTGCCTCGCCATCGATTCGATTGATCCCGATTGCACGGGTAGTCCCCGTCACTAAACGGTCAATCTCCAGGATCAGTTGACCGGTGTTCATTTCCGGTACGACGATATACTTTGCCGTTTTTGTTGCCGAACGGAACGCCCCTACCGGGAACGGCCAAAGCGTAATGGGACGGAACAGGCCAACTTTCAGGCCTTTCTCACGCGCCTGTTGTTGGGCTCGACCGGCGGCGCGGGCGCTGATGCCGATAGCAACCAAAACGATATCGGCGTCTTGGCAATCAATCTCCTCAAAGGATTCGATAGTTGCGGCGTGATGTTCCAGTTTCCCAAGGCGGCGGCGAATTATACTCTCAACTTTTGCCGGATCCTGTGTTGGGAATCCGTCTTGCGATGTGGTCAATCCGGTAGTATGGGCGCGGTAGCCATCTCCCGGCCTCGCCATGGCAGGCACCATATCTTTCGTTTCCCCGTAAGGCTTGAAATCGTCCTTGGGACAAGTAGCCCATTTCCGTTCAATGGACTCAATCGATTCAGGCACCGGTAATTCAACGGTTTCGACCAGATGCCCGATTACCTCATCGTAGATGATTACCACCGGTACACGCAGAGTTTCGGTTAATCGAAAAGCGCGAATCGTTTCCTCATAAATTTCTTTTACCGACGAAGGTGCGAGCACAATAACTGCATGATCCCCATGGGTTCCCCATCGTGATTGCATGATGTCGCCTTGAGACGGGCGTGTTGGCATGCCGGTGCTGGGCCCGCCGCGCATAACGTTGACAACCACGCAGGGAATTTCAGCGCCGGCGGCATATCCAAGATTTTCTTGTTTTAATGAAAATCCCGGACCGCTGGTTGCCGTCATCGCCATCGCACCGCCCATGGAAGCGCCCAGGATCGCCCCCATGGAGGCGATCTCGTCTTCCATCTGAATGAAAATCCCGTCGACTTTAGGAAGTTCGAGCGACATTTTCTCTGCAACTTCCGATGAGGGAGTGATGGGGTAGCCTGCAAAAAACCGGCATCCGGCGGCAATCGCGCCCATGGCGCATGCGTGATTCCCCTGTAGATTTTCAAGTTGACCCGTGGATCTCATCTCAGGCGCTCTCTCTTTGTGTGGAGGGTTTGATAACGTCAATGGCAAAATCCGGACACAACCACTCACACACCCGGCACCCCGTGCAGCGATCCGGATAGCGCAACTCGACAAGTTGTTCCGCGTCAAGCGCTAGGCAGCGTTCCGGGCACATTTTTACGCAGATATCGCAGCCCTTGCACCATTCCCGAGTCAGGCGAAGCTCGAAGTCGTCATTGATAGAGGCGTCCAGTTGAATAACATTCTCAAGCAAAAAGTCAGACTCAGAAATAGTTTCGACTTTCACTTTTTCTGCCCATTCTCGCCCCTTCAGAAATGCCTGTCGATTGATCTCGATTGTCTTCGGCGGCACGAATTGTGCAATCACTTCAAGCCATTCTTCGACCGGAAAACTGAGCGCAGTAGACATAGTGCCCAACAGGATTGTGTTCGAGGCGCGCGGATTGCCCAGTTCAGTCGCCATGGTTGTGGCATCCAAGGCAAGGCCGTTAGAGACTTCGGCAACGATTTGTTGCGGGGTTTCTTTTGAATAAACCTTGTCCGCTCCGCGCTTACGGTTAAGGCAGGCGAAAGGCGGTACGATGTGCTGGGTATCGGTGATGAAGGTACCATTCGTCGGCTCAAGATAATTCAGCCAACGTAGGCCTTCAGCCCATTCAAGCGCCAACAGAACATCGGCCTCGCCAACAGGAATCGTTGGTGACCAGACCTGTTCACCAAAACGGACATGGCTGAATACCGAACCGCCTCGTTTGGCCATGCCATGAACTTCACTTTGTTTTACGTGATAACCGTTCATCTGGCAGATCATCGCCAGTACCTTTGAGACCATAATGACGCCCTGACCACCAACGCCGACGATTAACACGTTGGTCGTCTTCACTGTGTTCGCCTGATCTTTCATGGAATCCTCTGGGGCTTCTGGTCCGCGTGGTTAGTGGGGGTGTTCTTCAAGTGGGCGGATGCTGTCAGCCGGGCAAATCTGCGCACAAAGCGTACAGCCGATACAGGCCTCCGAATCGATCTGAACCTTATGATGCCCGTCGTACCATTCGTCGCTCCAGGACAGGGCCGGACACCCGAGGTTCATGCAGGACTGACAGGCAACACAATTTTTTGAAATTACCGTAAGCGTCGGCCCTTTAATCTTTACCGGGTCAAGCACGCAGGGGCGGTCGGAAATAACCACCGAGACGCCCTTGTATTCAGCGGCTTCGCGGAAGGTATGGTACATGGAAGCGATATCGTAGGAATCGATTCGCTTGACCCATTGTACGCCGAGGGCGCTGATCAACTTCTCGAAATCGACGCGATGGGCAGATTCTCCACGCAGGGTTTTTCCGGTTGCCGCATGGTTCTGCCCGCCGGTCATCGCGGTAATGTGGTTATCAAGCAGGATTACCGTTATATCGGCGTTGTTGTAAACCGCATCAATCAGGGCGGGAATCCCAG
>JAOUPW010000156.1 GCA_029879665.1 Rhodospirillales bacterium
CCATGGAAGATCTTTCCATCAGTATCCAGGGACTTTTTTCAGAGACAGAAGCGTCCGCATTAGGATCGGTTATTTCATTTATCGGCGCCAGGGGTGGCGTTGGCAGCAGCACAATAGCCATCAATACAGGATACGCGCTCGGTCGCCTTTTTAATGAAAATATCACACTGGTTGATCTTGATCTGTCATTCGGAACGGCCGCGCTGTCTGCTAATTTACAACAGAAACAAAGTGTCGTGGATGCCCTGGCGCAACCCAATCGTCTTGATGATGTGTTGATGGCCCGATATCTGTTGAAATATGACGACAATCTTTCAATTATACCCGCGCCGTCCATACTGGGCGCTAATTATGGCATACAGATGGACGCCTTTCATGTCTTTCTGAAAATTCTTCGTCAAATGTCATCTTATGTTCTGCTTGATTTGCCACACCAATGGCTGCCATGGATCAGCGAAGTCCTGACGGATTCCAATGAAGTTGTACTGACCGCTTATCCCGATTTGGCCAATATGCGCGATGTGAAGAATTTTATTGAAACGCTATCTCCCATGCGGGGGGTGGGATCACCTCCTAAGCTAATTTTTAACCGTATCGGCGCCGCTCCCAGATCGGAGCTTTCCGCTAAGGATTTTGAAGATCCGTTGAAGATGAAGTTCGACGCAAGCATTCCTAATGACCCTGCCGGATTTGGCACGGCGATGAATAATGGGGTAATGCTTTATCAAGCAAATTCAAACAGCAAAGCCTGTGCTGAAATAGACAAACTTGCCACATTGATCTCTGGCAGAACCAGAACGGATAAAAAGAAAAAATCTATTCTTTCAACCCTTCTTAAGGGAAAATAGGGTGAAATTGAATTGCCATGTTTGGTAAGCGTGGAATCACACAAACCAAGAAAAAGACGTTGTCAGAACCGTCACCGGTGCAGAAAGAACCTGCGCCTCTGGACGCTGATGCTGGAAAATTACCCGAAACGGACATTATTTCCGAGCCTCTGCATGACATTGACGACCTGTCTCCTGATTTATCAATGGACGTTGGAAGCGCACTTTCCGACGACTCTTCTTTAGACAGCGAATTTGATTCCGAACTCCCCTCCCCGGTTGAAGAAACAGAACCCGAAATCAAACTGAAACCGGAGCCAATCTCACAACAGCCTGTGGTGTACGATCCGACGGCTACAGATAGCGGCGAAAATAAAAACGCACAATTAAACGAACGGTTACAGGAAGCAAAGGTCAGCATTTTCAATGACCTTATCGAAGCTGTGGATCTGGCACAGCTTGGCAGCCTTTCACCGGAAGCTGCCCGCGAAGAAATCAGCGACATCGTAAGTGAAGTCATAAGCATGCGTAACCTGGTGCTCAGTGCCCAGGAACAGAAGCAGGTTATTAATGATATCTGCAACGATGTCCTTGGTCTGGGGCCGCTTGAACCATTGCTCGCGCGTGATGATATTGCCGATATCATGGTGAACGGGCCAAAAACGGTTTATATCGAAACAGACGGTAAAATTGAACTAACGGATATAAAATTCCGCGACAACGCACAACTTATGAACATCTGCCAACGAATTGTAACGGCAGTCGGAAGACGGGTTGATGAAGCGAGCCCAATATGCGACGCACGATTAGCGGACGGCTCTCGTGTGAACGTAATCGCCCCACCATTAGCAATTGATGGCGCGGCACTAACAATTCGTAAATTCAAACGGGAAAAACTAACGCTCCAAAATCTTATCGATTTTGGAAGCTGTTCCCCCGCATGCGCGACCATTTTACAGGTAGCCGCTACAAGTCGTTGCAATGTTCTTATTTCCGGGGGTACGGGTTCTGGGAAAACAACGCTTTTAAATTGCATGACGAACTATATTGAACCGGGAGAGCGCGTTATTACTTGCGAAGACGCCGCCGAACTACAACTTAAAAACCCTCATGTCGTTCGCCTGGAAACCCGCCCGCCAAACCTGGAGGGGGTTGGCGAAGTGACAATGAGGGATTTAGTAAAAAACTGCCTCAGAATGCGTCCGGAAAGAATCATCGTCGGCGAAGTACGTGGTCCTGAGGCCTTTGATTTATTGCAGGCGATGAATACCGGACATGATGGCTCAATGGGCACGGTTCACGCCAACACCCCTCGCGAAGCGCTATCGCGTGTTGAAAACATGATCGCAATGGGAGGCTTCAACCTTCCGGCAAAGGCAATGAGGGAACAAATCGCATCGGCCATTAATGTAATTGTACAGGCCTCCAGGTTACGCGATGGTTCACGAAAAATTACCCATGTCACTGAAATCGTTGGGATGGAAGGTGATGTTGTAACCTTACAGGATCTATTCGTTTTTGAATTTGAAGGCGAAGATTCAAGTGGTAAAATCATTGGCTCACACCGTCCAACCGGGTTAAGGCCCGCTTTTTGGGATCGTGCACGTTACTTTGGCCTAGAAGCGAAATTGGCCGAAGCGCTCGAATTATCATATGCCTAGTGGATTAAGTTTCATGACGACGATGGTGATCCTCGGTTCCGGACTCACCGTTCTGCTGCTCATGATCCTTGGGTTTGCATCTTTTTTCATATTGCGTCCAAAAGTAATAATGCGCAAAAGGATGCAAGTTTTAGGCTTAACGGATATTAAAAAAGATGGTTCTTCTAAAGGCGCTGGATCCCGGCAATCCCGAATTCAGGAAAGGCTAAAGGAACTAGAAGACAAGGGTAAGGAAAAACGCCGGAGAAATCAGATCCGGGCGGATATTCTACAGGCTGGGCTGGATACCAGTATCAGAAGTTATATTTTAATCTCTCTTGGTGTTGGAATTATCGGAACAGCTATTGCCTTACTGATAAATATGCCGTTGTTCATTGCCGGCCTGATCGGAATTACTTCCGCGTTTGCGTTACCAAAGATGACCCTTAAATTTATAGCCGGCCGGCGACGTAAAAAATTTACAATGCATTTCGCCAATTCCCTTGATGTGCTTGTTCGGGGTATTAAATCCGGTCTACCGGTCGGAGAGTGTTTGGCAATCATCGGGCGCGAGTCACCTGAACCCGTGGGAAGTGAATTCCATCTGCTCGTGGAGGGGCAAAAAATGGGCTTTACCCTTGATTCCCTGCTTCAACGGGGATTGGAAAGGATGCCTACCTCGGAATACAAATTTTTTGCAATTGTGCTTCAGATTCAACAGCAGACCGGTGGCAATCTCGCCGAAACCTTAGAGGGGCTATCTAACGTTTTGCGCGAACGTAAAAAAATGAAGGATAAGATCAGTGCTATGTCCAGCGAAGCAAAAGCTTCCGCTGCGATTATTGCGTCTCTTCCGTTTTTCGTCGCTGCCATGGTTTCAGTTCTGAACCCGAGTTATCTTATGCCCCTGTTTAATGAAACCGTTGGAAACTATTTACTGTTTGGCGGTTTCGCATGGATGGGTCTTGGAATTGCCGTAATGGCAAAAATGATAAACTTCAAGTTTTAAGGTCGTTCATTCAATGGATCAGCAATTAATTATCATCATGATCGCTTCCGTTGCGGCCATTGCTTCCGTTCTGGCCGTTGCCTTGCCGTTTTTGATGCGTGATAACCGTTCTTCCCGTATGAATGCGGTTTCAAAACACCGTCACTCATTAGGCCTGGCGCAACGTGAAGAATTGACGAGAGCCGACCGGCGCAGGGGACCAAGCTCGGTTTCATTTATGAAAGCCCTGCTTGAAAAATTGAAACTGGAAAATCTGTTTTCTTCTGCAGAAACAAGAAATAAACTGACATCGGCCGGATGGCGCAGTCAAAATGCAGTAATCGTATTTACGTTTTCTAAATTGGGAATTGCTGTCCTATTTGCGCTTGTCACATTTATTTTCATTTCTTTATCACCGGGGTTTACGCATCCATTTTATGTAAAGTTATTAATTGCCGCCGCGAGCTCCACAGCCGGATTTTTCCTGCCTGACCTGCTGGTGAAGAACAAGGCTCAAAACCGGTCCGCCAGCATGACCCTAGCCTTTCCTGATGCACTTGATTTACTTGTCATCTGCGTTGAAGCCGGCCTGTCTATTGAAGGCGCCTTTGCCAAGGTAACCGAAGAAATTGCTGAAAACTCCCCTATCCTGTCACAGGAATTCGGACTGACCAGCGCCGAACTGGCTTTTCTCGGAGACCGCGCAAAAGCCTATAGAAATTTTGCCGAACGAACTCAAATGCAGGCCGTACATACTCTATCGACGACACTCACCCAATCCGAAAAATACGGCACCCCTGTGAGCGTAGCGCTAAAGGTTCTCTCTCAGGAAAATCGGGAAGAGCGGATGTCAAAGGCTGAAAAAAAGGCGGCTGCGCTTCCAGCTCAGCTTACAGTACCGATGATTATTTTCTTTTTGCCGCCTTTGTTCGTTGTCATTATCGGACCGTCCGTCCTGCGCGTTATGAAAATATAATTAGATATAGAATCTGTATGTGACGTTTTATTTTGACGTGCGGCTATAATATCTGCGTAAGGTTGCCATATTCTCGGCAACCGCTTCCGGCGGCAAATCCTCCCTGATAAGACGTTCGGCATCATTGAAATTCCCTTTCAGGCCATAAAGAAGAGCCAGATTCTGGCGGCCTTGAATATTGGAATTCTCGCTGTTGACCAGTCTTTCCAAAACTTTGATCCCGTCATCCAATTTACCCGATTGAGCAAGAGACAAGCCAAGATTATTCATCACAGAAGAATTATTGGGGTTTAATTGCAAGGCTCTTTGATATGAATTTTGAGCCATTTGGTATTTACCTTGCCGATCAAACAGAATTCCAGATACCGAATGCACTTCCCAATTATCTGGAGCCAATTCTCTTGCCTGAACAAGTGTCTCATCCGCATCGACAATCATCGAACTGGAAAGTTGGGATTTTGCGAGTTCAATTATCAATTTAGGATTATTACCGTGTTTCTTGATCCCATTTCGAAGAATCTTGATGGACTGACGAGAGGATCCGCTATATCTAAGATTTTGGGCCAACCCGATAAGAGCATTAATATTATCCGGCTCCAATTCATAAAGTTTCGTGAAGTAACTTGTCGCTGAATGGTAGTCAAATGAGGCTTGGGCATTGCGGGCGGCATCTTTCAAGACGTTGCTGATCGCCCGGTCTCTGTCATCGACTGCCTGAGAGGCAGCGCAGCCCGATATCAAAAGAGAAATAGCCGTAAAAAGTACAAATTTTCTAATAATTTCAAGCATATCGCGGTACTCTTCCCTCGATCAATATCGGCGGTTTTAACACTATCGTAAGGTTATATATCCTAACATGACTGAATATGATCGGAATACAATATTGCCATGGAATTAGGAATCGGTTCTAACGTATTGATTTCAAGCTTTCAATAAATCCTGTTTGAAGGCTTTATATGGCTGATGTATGCTAACTCGTTCACAAATATTATTTTTTAATTATATCTATTCACTCTATGGGATTATTTATCGGCCTGTTGGGAAAAAGCCAATGTTCAAGAAGTTGTTAATCAATCCTGGTGTTCTTGCGTCTGCGGTAATGGCCATTTCCGTTATGGCTTATCCTCATGCAGGTTCCGCTGAAGTTTTATCAATAACTCTGAACAAGACAAAAATTGTCAGAATTAGTCGGCCGGCGTCCGTTATCATGATCGGAGACCCCACCATTGCCGACATCCAGGTTGATTCTTCCAAAGTTCTTTTTATCCTTGGCC
>JAOUPW010000157.1 GCA_029879665.1 Rhodospirillales bacterium
CTTGTTTCGACGACAGGGGTCTCGGGTACCGGCGCGCGTGACCGCCACAATCTGGCGATACTCAGCCGCTTCCCGATCAGCTTTCACCAACAGATCATCCACGATTTGATCCATCCCCCGTCCTACCGGGGGGTGACTGCGGACCCCCCGCCGAAAGAAGCCGAGGAGGTAACCTGGGAGCGGCCGTTTCTCGCCTGTTCCGTCCCCTTGCCCGGCGGACGGACGCTGCATGTGGTGAATCTTCATTTGCGCGCGCCGAGGGCGGCGTTCATCCCCGGACAAAAAAACTCGTCCACCGTCTGGCGGACCGTGCCGGGTTGGGCGGAGGGGTTCTTTCTGGCGGTGATGAAACGGGCCGGGCAGGCGCTTGAAGTTCGGTTGTTTATTGACCAGATGTTCGATGAGGACCCGGACACGTTGATCGTTGTCGCCGGGGATTTCAATTCGGAAGTTTACGATATCCCTGTTCGCATGATCCGCGGTGACGAAGAAGATACCGGAAACGGGGCGCTGATGCGGCGGATGCTGATCCCCCTTGAGCATAGCCTGCCGGATTCCCGGCGCTATTCAGTCATCCATTCCGGCCGTCCGTTAATGCTGGATCATCTTCTCGCGTCACAGGCCCTGATGTCGTGGTACCGGACCGCAGAGATACATAACGAGGCCCTGGGTGACGAAATGGCGACACCCGCGGTGGTCAGCGGGGCTCCGGAATCCTATCATGCGCCGATGGTTGCTGAATTTCAATTTCCGGGTGAAGAGCCATGAGCCCGATGGGTTCAATTATCCGGCGCCTATCGTTGGCAGGGACGTGCCTAGCGGTATTTTTCAATGTCGGTGCCTGCGCTCCTTCGATACGGTGGCAGAATCCGGGCGTGCCCGAGGATCAGGAAGTCAGAGATATGTCGGCCTGCAACCGCCTGGCCGCGCGCGAAGTGGAAAAGGAATTCGCCACCGACGACAAAGGATTGGGCGGGGGAAATACGTATCAGGCGCAGATGATGCGTTATGATGCGGGAAAGCGGCAAAAGCAATTTTTTAACCACTGTATGCGGGCAAAGGGATACATTGAGAAAACAAAGGAATAACGGGGAAGCTTTGGTGCCGCTGAACGAAAAATCTTTGAAATCGGAACAGGGTCTTAAGGCCCTTCTCGAGCGCGCCGGAGCCCGGCTTGGCATCGATGAGTTGCGCGACGTGGTGCGGGGCGTGATTGCCGCGCCGCCGCCTCCAGACCCCGACGGCTGGATGTCTTTGATTGCCGTCAACATCGGCGACGAGCTTCGGGAACGTCTCCGTGCGTACCGGCCGAAGTTGAGCAATCAGATAAGAAGGCGGCGCCGATGCCGCCCAAGGAACGGTTTCAAGTTTTCAGCGATGAGATGAAACGGCGGAACCTGGATGGGTTCCTCATTCCCCGCAGTGATGAATTTCAGGGCGAATATGTTTCCTGCCGCTCTGAGCGCCTGGCCTGGCTGACAGGATTCACCGGTTCGGCGGGGCTGGCGATCGTCCTGCAAACAAAAATCATCCTGTTCGTGGACGGTCGCTATACCCTTCAGGCGAAAACGGAAACGGATGGGCGGTTATGTGAAATCCGACATCTTAATGCGGAACCGCCCGCCGACTGGATTGCCGCCAGTTTTCCCGCCCGGGGACGTCTGGGCTATGATCCCTGGCTGCACGCGCCCAGGGATATTGAACGTTACGAGCCCGCGTGCGAAAAGGTGGGCGCCGCCCTGGTGGCCTGCGATGATAATCCGGTGGATGCGGTCTGGCCGGATCAGCCGCCGCCGCCCATATCCCCGGTGGTGCCCCACCCCATTCGCTATGCCGGCAGGCCGAATACGGACAAACAGTTGGAAGTCGCGGCGCTGCTTAGAAGAGACGGCGTGGATGCGGTCGTCGTGACGGCGCCGGACTCCGTCGCCTGGCTTTTGAATCTCCGTGGCGGCGACGTTCCTTTTTCCCCGTTGCCCTTATCCTTCGCCATCGTTCATGCCGACGGCGGCGTCGATTTGTTTATCGACCGGCGCAAGCTTATTCCCGGGATCGAAACGCACCTGGGAAAGACCGTGCGCATCGCCGATATGAAAAATTTTATTCTCACTTTGGAAGAACTCGGCGCCGGCGGGAAAACGATTCGCATCAATCCGGCCAAGGTTCCGCAACGGGCGTTTGCTTGCCTGAAACAGGCGGGCGCCACCTTGTCCAGGGGCGAGAATCCGTGTGCCCTTTCCCAGGCGGTCAAGAACGAAACCGAACTTAAGGGTATCCGCGCCGCGCATCGCCGCGACGGCGCCGCGCTTTGCCGGTTTTTTGCCTGGCTTAGCGAGAAGGGGCCGGCGGGAGAGTTGAGCGAGATCACCGCCGCCGCCCGGATCGATGCCCTCCGCCGTGAAGACGATCTGTTCCAGGGGTGCAGTTTCCCCACCATCTCCGGAGCCGGACCCAACGGCGCCGTTGTCCATTACCGGGCAACGGAACAAACCGACCGCAAGCTTGAAACCGGATCGCTTTATCTGGTCGATTCCGGAGGGCAGTACCTGGATGCCACCACCGATGTCACCCGCACCATTGCCATCGGCACCCCTTCGGCGGAAATGCGGGACCGCTTCACCCGGGTACTCAAAGGGCACATCGCCATTGCCTCGGCCCGCTTCCCCGCGGGAACCAAAGGCGCGCAACTTGATTCCCTGGCCCGCCTCGCCCTGTGGGACGCCGGCCTGGATTATGATCACGGCACCGGCCACGGAGTCGGATGCTATCTGAATGTCCATGAAGGGCCGCAGGGGATTTCCAAAACTGCTGGAAGCGCTCCCTTGATGCCGGGCATGGTGGTGTCCAATGAACCGGGGTATTACAAGGCCGGCGCCTACGGCATCCGAATAGAAAACCTGCTTGCGGTCATTTCCGGCCCGCAGCCCCAGGGGGCGGAAAAAGATGTGTTCGGCTTTGAAGTCCTGACCCTGGCGCCGATCGATCTGGCGCTGGTGAAGGCAGACATGCTGAATTCTTCGGAAAAGGCCTGGCTCAACGATTACCATGGCCGGGTGCGCGATACGATTTCTCCTCTGGTGGACGAAAAAACAGCCGCTTGGCTGAAAACGGCGACCGAGCCCCTCTCTAAGTAAAGGCAATCCCTAAATCCAAGGGGGTTATGCGCCAAATTCTTGCAGAATCCCCTTAAAACCACTATATTGCAGTGCAGAATAAATATTGCGCCGCACAATCCTCCTCGCGTCCGTCGCGGCGCCACTTCCCAAAGGAACCCAAGGCATGGGCACGGTCACAGACATCACCCGCGAGTTGCACGGTTATTATTTCGAAGACCTGGAAGAAGGCATGTCGGATATCTACGGCAAGACCATCTCGGATGCAGATATCATCTTGTTTTCGGGGATTTCCGGGGACATCAACCCGGTTCATCTCAATCATGAATTCGCCTTCGAGACCATGTTTGAAGGGTGCATCGCCCACGGCATGCTGACCGCAAGCCTGATTTCCACCGTGATCGGCACCAAGCTGCCGGGAGCCGGCTGTATCTACGTTAACCAGAACCTCGCCTTCAAGGCCCCGGTTAAATCCGGCGATACGGTAACGGCGCGGGTGACCGTCGAAAAACTAATCCCCAAGAAGAAGTTCGTTGAACTGAAAACCGTTTGCACCGTAAAGGATAAGGTTGTTATCGACGGTTCGGCGACGGTGATGGTGCCCTCGCGTTCGTAAGGGGGCTCCCGGCGCCGCAGGGGCGATAATCCTTGACCCCGGCAGGAGGCGCTGACACTTTTCCCGCCATGCGGATCTTTCGACATTTTGAAGCTTTGCCGGCCGAATGCCGTGGCGCCGTGGTTGCCATCGGCAACTTTGACGGGGTTCACCGGGGCCATAAGGCGGTAATCGGCGAAGCCGGCAGCCTTGCCAGGGCGGCCGGCGTTCCCTGGGCGGTTTTGACCTTCGAACCCCACCCGCGAACCGTATTCCGCCCCGCCGATGAACCTTTCCGCCTGACTCCGTTCAGGGCCAAGGCCCATCACATAGAAGAAATGGGCGCGGATATCTTGATCGTGCAGCATTTCGACAAGGAATTTTCGCTACGCTCCGCCGAGGATTTCGTAACCGAAGTTCTGGTTGAAGGCCTGGCGGCGCATCACGTCGTCTCCGGATATGATTTTGTCTTTGGTCACGGCCGTGGCGGCGATTGCGATCTTCTTTTGCACATGGGCAAAGAGAAGGGCTTCGGGTTTACCGCCGTTCAGGCGGTGGTCGATGAACACGGCGATGTTTATTCCTCGACCCGTGTCCGGGACTGCCTGCGCAATGCCGACCCCAAGGCGGCGGCGCGCATTTTAGGCCGCCCCTTTGAAATCGACGGCCGGGTGGAACACGGCGACAAACGTGGCCGCACCATCGGCTGGCCGACGGCCAATCTATATCTTGATGAATTCCTGCGCCCGGCGCGTGGCGGGTATGTAATCCGCGCCGGTATCGACAAGGGAGCGGCCACGGTTTGGCACGACGGCATCGCCAACCTGGGAATAAGGCCGACTTTTGAGAAATCGGACCTTGTTCTCGAGGTCCACCTTTTCGATTTTAACGGGGATCTGTACGGTCAGCACCTCCGGGTTCAGTTCATCGATTTTCTCCGTCCGGAAATCAAGTTCGACAGCGTCGAAGCCCTGATCGCACGGATTGAGGCGGATGTGATCACCGCACGCAGGATTCTTAGTGAGGCCTAAATTCCGATTTTTCCCGTATGTTCCACGTCTTTCCCCAAAGCCTGCCCCAAAGCTTGCCATGTTTCCGGCTGGGGCAGTATAGTCCGCCCCATGAATGCCTTCGAAACCCAGATGGTCCGGCTGGCAGCCCCGGCAGCCCCAGTGTTCGGGGGCGGCGGCATGCGAATTACCTGACCCGCGCTGAAGGGGGCCGGAACCGGCTCCTTTACGCGGGTGTTCGCCGTTCTTTCCGCCATAATTTTCCCATACCGAATAATATTTGAAGAGACTCACTTATGAGCCAGGACTACAAATCCACCGTCTTCCTGCCCAAGACCGATTTTCCCATGAAGGCCGGCTTGCCCCAACGCGAACCCGAGACCTTGGCGCGTTGGCAAAAGATGGACATGTACAAACTTCAGCGCGCCGCCGCGCGGGGCCGGGACAAATTCATTCTCCATGACGGCCCGCCCTACGCCAACGGCCATCTGCACATCGGCCATGCCTTGAACAAGATTCTCAAGGACGTAATTACCCGGTCGCAGCAAATGCTGGGCAAGGATTCAAACTACGTCCCGGGCTGGGACTGTCACGGCCTGCCGATCGAATGGAAGATCGAGGAAAAATACCGCAAGAAGGGCAAGGACAAAGATGAAGTCCCGATCGTCCAGTTCCGACAGGAGTGCCGCGAGTTTGCCGAACACTGGATCGATATCCAGCGGAACGAATTCAAGCGCCTCGGCCTGATCGGCGATTGGGACAATCCCTACACCACCATGTCCTATGCGGCGGAAGCCCAGATCGTGCGCGAGTTGGGAGTCTTCCTGATGAACGGCTCCTTATATAAAGGCGCCAAGCCGGTAATGTGGTCGGTGGTGGAAAAAACGGCGCTGGCCGAGGCGGAAATCGAATACCACGACCATACTTCCAACACGATTTTCGTCCGCTTCCCCGTTGTTAAGACGTCCCA
>JAOUPW010000158.1 GCA_029879665.1 Rhodospirillales bacterium
GGGCGTGTTCATGAAGCGGTTCGGATGGTCGCGTCCGGCCTTGCTAATAGGATTTGTCCTTTCCGAACAGCTGGAAGCTTCCTTCTATCGTACAATTCAGGTCTACGCCTTCGATTTCCTAATGCGACCTATTTCCTTTTCTCTTCTTGTTCTAAGCGTAATTTCGGCATACGTGGCTTGGCGCAATACCCGGATGATTGAAAAACGAAAGCAGGCAGCGGAAGGAGAACCAGAATCAAAGGATTCCCTTAGCAGGAGCCAGCGTCTGCCGCAGATTATCTTCGCATTATCGATGGCGGCATTCCTGCTTGTTAATATTGTCGATGTCAGCAAGCTTCGGTTTCTTAGCAACGCCTTTCCGTTGACCATCGCGGGCATTACCAGCGTCCTTTTCCTGATTATTATTGTAAATATGTTCCGCGCCAAACCACCAGCACGGCTTATGTGCGACGCCGAGCTGGAAATTTCGGCAGGGACGCGGGGGTCTTTTTATTATTTTTCGTGGCTGCTAGGTTTAATCGGCCTTTCGTGGTTGATCGGATTTGCTTTTGCGGTGCCCTTGTTTGTATTCATTTTTCTGAGGTATCTGGCTGGAACCGGCATTCGCGCCACGATGATCGGGGTCGTTTTTATTTCCGGATTGCTGACGTTGATGAGTCGCCTGCTCGTGTTGGAATATCCTCAAGGATTGCTCCAGTCTTATGTTAATATTCCCTGGAATGTTTGGTAGCTGATAACCGGTTGAGGGCAGACCATGACCCTTTTTCTCAATAACGACCACATCGCTCAGGTTCTCGATATGGGAATGGCGATTGATGTGCTAGAGGACGCTTACCGGGACTATGGGAAGGGATCGGCCACCTGCGTTCCTCGTGTTGACGTTCAGATTCCAACGGGAAGTTCCGGCAAGACCTATCAATTCGGAACCACCATTGGCGGTTCGACAGACAAGTATCTTGCCATGCGGATAAAGTCCGATGTGATGTTCGAGGAGGAATCGGACGGGCTTCGCAGAAAGGGAAAATATTGCGTTGAGCCTGGATTGTACTGCGGCCTGGTATTTTTGTTCAGCGTCGAGAACGGAGAGCCTCTGGCGATTTTAAATGACGGCCTTCTTCAAAAGGCCCGCGTGGGTGCCGACTCCGCGATTGGGGTTAAATATATGGCCCGCGAAGATTCCTCAGTACTAGGCATGTTGGGTTCCGGCGGTATGGCAAGGATGCATCTTGATGCCTTCATAAAGGTGCGGCCGATCAGAAAGATGAAGGTCTACAGCCCGACTCCTGAAAATAGAAAAGCTTTTGCCAACGAAGCCGAAAAAAAATATGGTATCGAAGCAATTGCCGTTAACGACCCTAACGAAATCTACAGCGGTGCGGATATCGTTGCCGCCTGCACCAACGTCATCGGTCCCGTTGTGCAGGGGAAATGTCTGGAACAAGGCACGCATGTCATCAGTATTGGCGGAACCCTGGATCAGGCCGCCAGTTCGCGTATTGATGTCTCGCTTCGCTTTGGCAATGCGCCGGCTCCGCAGGAACGGCCGGACTTTGTTGTAACCGAGGAATGCCTCACGTATGTGGCGGAATCCGCCGGCAAAGTGTCCTATGGCGGGACCAAGAAATTTTCTAATATCCCGCCGGATAAACAGGTTTCCCTTAAGGACCTGATGAAAAATCCATCGTTGGGACGAACGTCATTCGAACAAATCACCTTTTCCGAACGGGGAAATCTCCACGGATTGCAATTCTACTCGGTCGCAGGAAAGGCGTACGAACGTGCCCTGAATAAAGGTCTAGGCACCCGGATTCCCACAGACCAGTTCCTGCAAACCATCCGGAATTGAACCGAGGAAGCCCATTTGGAAAAAATGAGCAAAAACGCTACTGAAATTCTTGGCAGGTATACGGCGGAGATAAAATTTTCAGATATTCCGGCACAAACCGTTGACGTGGCGAAAGCGTGCCTGATCGACGCTATTGCCTGCGCCGTTTTTGGCAGCACGCTTCCCTGGTCACGCGTGGTTGCGGACTTTGCCAAAAAATCAGGCGGCGGCGGCTCCTGCCGGTTACCGGGAATGCCGGAATTGTCTCTCCATGCGCCCCAGGCGGCACTTGCTTTTGGTGCTTTCGCCCACGCCTTCGAACTCGATAATCTGCGCAAGCCAGGCGCCGGCGTTCATGCCGGCGCCACCGTTGCCCTGCCCGCGCTGATGATGGGTCAAGCCTGCCGGGTGGATGGGAAAACCTTATTGACGGCAATCGTGGCTGGATGCGAGGTCATGTTCAGGATCGGCGCGGCAACCTTACATACCCCTGAAAAGGCAGGGTTTCACGCCCCCGGGCTGACCGGACCGTTTGGCTCGGCGGCTGCGTGCGGTCGTGTTCTCGGTCTTTCCGCCAATCAATACGTCCATGCCTTCGGGATTGCGGGTTCTTTGGCGTCGGGGTTGCTGGCGTTCGTAAAGGCGGACCAGGGCGGCATGGTCAAACGCCTGCATCTGGGCCGCGCCGCCGAAGGCGGGGTCATGGCGGCGGAACTTGCCGCCGGGGGCTATGAGGGACCCGCCACGGTTCTTGATGGAGAATTCGGCCTGCTAGAGGTTTATTGTGATCAGTCCAATCCGGAACTTCTGACCGCCGGTCTTGGTGAAGTTTTCGAAACGGATCGTGTCTGTTTCAAAAGTTACCCCTGTCATATCACGGCCCATTCGCCAGTGCAGTTATTGCGGAACCTGATGCAAACTCACGAATTCAGCGGAGACGATATTCAGTCCATCGAAATACTGGGCAGCAAAAAAATGCTTTCGCACCACAATATCCAGACGCCGCAAGATGTGATGATGGCGCAGTACAGTGTACCGTTTTCCGTGGCGTTATCCGCATATCGGGACCCTCATGATCCCAGATCGTTTCTTGAGGGCGCAATTTCAGATCCGGATATATGCAGTCTATCAAAACGTGTCACACTAAATGTTCGAATGACCGATCAGGGCCCGTCAACCGGCTGGGGTGTGGATATGACGATAAATCTGAAAAATGGAAACCTGTTTTCCGGCAGCCTTGATATCTTCGATGGATGTCCGGAGCGCCCTTTGCCGCAAAGCGTGCTTTCCGCCAAGTTTACTCGCCTGACCGAACCCTTGATCGCGGGAGGAGGGGCGCGGTTGCTCGAGCAGCTGTATTCGATTGAAAATATCGATGATGTTTCAAGTTTGGATGTTTCATGAGTAATTCTTCCGAGGAACGGTATAAATATCCTTCCAATTTTCAAAAACATGTTGGGTTTGAAGTTGTCCGAAACGATTCCGGCATATGGATCGCGCGATTGGATGTCGTTACACAGCATCTGAACCGGTCTTCTTCCGCCCATGGCGGTGTTATTCTTACGCTGCTTGATGTGGCGGGGGCGGCAGCTGTTACGGATTCTGTTGAAAACTTGAATCGCATGTCTACCATCAGCCTGACCGCGAATTTTTTGTCGCCGGCAAGGCCGGGCATTGTTACCGCGGTTGCGAATGTTGAGCGGGCCGGAAAAGTCACGGCCTCGACAAGCATCAAGCTTTATCAAGGAGATGAAACAGGGGATCTCGTAGCAACCGGAATAGCAACATATAGGTTGTTTTGCGATTAATATACAATTCCGGAATTAATCGGTTGCGGATACCCGCCAATTTGCAACAATCGCTTCATGAAACGATCAGGTAATCCCTTTGCCCGGCTGCCGGTGTTTTATGGCTGGATTGTTGTTGCCGTCTCCTTCGTTACCATGGCGATCGCAGTCAATGCGCGGACGTCCTATTCGCTTCTGTTTCCGGCCATCCTTGACGAATTCCAGTGGGATCGAAGCGTCACCGCCGGGGCTTTTTCCGTCGGTTTCGTTGTTTCGGGTGTTTTTGCCCCTGTGGTTGGCCTCTTGATGGATCGCTGGGGACCCCGGTTGGTCATTCCCATGGGGGCGGCCCTTGTCATCTTCGGCTTTTTGGGAGCCACCGTCGTGTCGACGCCATTGGGCATTTACACAACGCTCGGCGTCCTTGTTATGAGCGGCTCAATCTCGATGACTTACATTTCTCATTCGATGTTTTTACCACATTGGTTTGTAAGAAAGCGGGGTTTGGCCATCGGCATCGCTTTTTCCGGCGTCGGAATCGGTTCGATTACCCTGCTTCCCTGGTTTCAGCATGTTATAAATACCGGCGGCTTCCGGCAGGCCTGTATCGTCATCGCCGCTACGGTTACGCTTATTATTCCACTTGCTGCTTATTTTCAGCGTCAACGCCCTCAGGACCTGGGGCTTGAACCGGATGGAGACCACGGCGGCGCCAACTCCGGCAACATCGATGCGGCGGATTCCATTGTTGATCGGGATTGGGCCGAAACCGACTGGACCTTGGGCTTGGCAGCCAAAACCTCTCGGTTCTGGTGGGTTTTCTTCGGATACTTCACGGCCCTGTTCGTTTGGTATGCGGTCCTCGTACACCAGACGATCTTTTTGGTCGAGACCGGTTTCGATCCCCAAGTTGCGGCGACGGCCCTCGGCTTGGTTGCTTTGTTCGGCATCGCCGGTCAAATCGGAATCGGTGCCTTGTCCGATCGCGTCGGGCGGGAGTGGGCCTGGACGGTTGCCCTTTCCGGCTATGTTGCCTGTTATGGAGCCCTGTTAGCACTCACCGTTGCGCCCTCAACCTTTCTGCTTTACCTGATGGTGGCGATGCAAGGACTACTGGGTTTTGGCCTGGCCTCTCTTTACGGTCCGGTTAGCGCTGAAATTTTCTCAGGTCGGCGTTTCGCCACCATATTCGCCGTAATCGGCCTAGGCGGAAATTTAGGCGCCGGAGCGGGCCCTTGGCTGACCGGCTACATCTTCGATACCACCGGCAGCTATCAACCCGCCTTCTGGCTATGTATGGCCTTGTCGGTGGTTTCAGTCTTCTGCATTTGGATGGCGTCTCCAGGAAAAGTGAGACGGGTTTCGGGGAAAGCGATCCGGTGAAATTATATTTCCGCCAAACCCTTCTTGTCCCGCAGAAGACTGGATTTGGTTTAGTGATTTGAAGATATGGCGGAAGCAAGCTATTACAATAAATTAGATCGAAACTGTTTCATTCATGCCAGTGGGAGAATGCAGTGATCGTGTTAGGTTCTACATATCTGCCGGTTATGAACGTACTGGAAGGTAAGCTCGAAGACGGCATGATTTTGCGGCCTTTCGATACGAACAAACCTTTGGCGGAACAAATTACCGATGTCCACGTATTGGTATTGGGAAGTCAGCAGGTAACCGCAGGTGACATTGCCGCCGCACCAAATTTGAAGCTTATTCAACAGCATGGCCGTGGGTTGGATAGCCTGGATCGGGATGCGGCAAAAAAAGCCGGCATTAAGGTTGCCAATGTAACCGGCGGGAATAGCATTGCCGTTGCTGAACATTCCCTGGCCTTAATTCTCTACATGGCTAAACAGTTTAATAAGATGCCGCATTCCATAAGCGAGAGAATTTCAGGTGCGCCTGCCGGTATGGAGATTTCCGGCAAGACGCTCGCCATTATTGGGCTGGGATCCTCCGGAGAAGAGTTGGCAAAACGGGCGAAATGTTTGGGCATGCGAGTCTTGGCGACCAAAGCACACCCTAACGTTAAGCCA
>JAOUPW010000159.1 GCA_029879665.1 Rhodospirillales bacterium
TTTTCCGGAAACCCAGATGGCGGCACTGGAAGATAATGCGTCCATGAGAAGCAGCGTGCGCGAAGCAATCGAGGCCGGCCTTCCGGCATATGCCGAATGCGGCGGCATGATGTATCTGGCCCGCAGCCTGAGCTGGAGCGGTATAACCCGGTCCATGGCCGGGGTTATCCCCGCGGATGTGGTGATGCATGAACGGCCCCGGGGACGAGGATACGTGCGGCTTCGGGAGACGGAACATCAGCCCTGGCCCAGGTCTCAGAATCCCGACGTTCCCAAGGGTGAGGGCGAAGGCATCATCCCGGCCCATGAATTCCATTATTCCAGCCTGGAAAACTTCGACGGAACCCCTGTCTATGCCTACGATGTTTTGCGTGGCCACGGCATTGACGGCGAACACGACGGCCTGGTCCTGCACAACCTGCTGGCCAGCTATGTCCATTTAAGGGACGTGGGCGTCAACCGTTGGGCACGGCGGTTCGTTTCCTTCGTCCGGAACAAAAAACACGACACCGAACTTAAACCTAATTATGAAAAGAAATCTGTAACTTATTAAAGTAAGATAATAATATTAAGGAATGAACGTGAATACCAAGCCACTCGTGTATATTGTCGGCGCCGGACCGGGAGACCCCGACCTTCTGACCGTCAAGGCTCAACGCCTGATCATGGACGCCGAAACGGTGGTCTATGACTTACTGGTATCGAAAGAGATTCTTAATCTGATCCCCGCCGGCGCGGCCCGCATCTTCGCCGGCAAGGCGGCCCGAAATCATCACATGAAGCAGGATGAAATCAACGACTTGCTGGTTTCCCTGTACCGTAGCGGCCGCAAGGTCGTTCGCCTGAAGGGGGGCGACCCTTTCATCTTCGGACGCGGCAGCGAAGAGGCCCTATATCTCGCCAAACACAATATTCCCTTTGAAGTGGTTCCCGGCATTACCGCTTCCGCCGGTTGCGCCGCATATGCCGGAATTCCGCTGACCCACCGTGATTTGGCCTCGGGCGTCCGCTTCATCACCGGTCACCGCCGCGACGGCAAGGCCCTCGATTTAAACTGGAAAAGCCTGGCCGATCCGGAAACCACGCTGGTGGTCTACATGGGATTGACCAACGTCCGTGAAATCAGCCGGGAACTGATAACCGCCGGGCTACCCGCAGGAACCCCCGCCGGCGCCATCCATCGGGGCACTACCGACCAGCAGCACACCGTGATCACGACCCTGGCCGATCTTCCCGATTGCGTGGAACGGGAAGATATCAAAGCGCCGGCGTTGCTGGTCATCGGAAAAGTGGTGAAATTGTCGGAAAACCTGAGCTGGTTCGGCGATCATGACGCTACAGATTTCGAGGCCCATGGATAAAAGTAAACCAGCCTGGCCGGACAGAGCCCTTGTCCTCGTCGGTCACGGGTCAACCCGCAATCCCGGCAGTGCCCTCCCTACCCTGTCGTATGTGGATATCATCCGGAAAAAGTCCCTGTTCGCGGATGTTCAGGCGGCCTTCGTCAAGCAGGCGCCTTATCTCAGGGATGTCATAAGCCGTATCACCGCTCCCGAAGTCAGCGTGGTTCCCAACATGACGTGCAGGGGGTATATCTCCCGCGAATTGATCCCCCGTGAACTTGAACAGGCCTTGCGCGTCCCGGAACGGATCGCGCTGTGCGAGCCGGTCGGAACCGACCCCCGCATCGCCCAATCCCTGGCTGAAAAAATTATCGGACTCATTTCTGACGGTAGCCTGGAAGCGGAGAACACCACTGTCCTTTTGGTCGGTCACGGCAGTGAACGCAGCCGGGAATCTCATGCCGAAACCCTGACTCTGGCGGAACGGCTCGCCAAAGAAGGCGTTACCACACCAATCCAAACCGCTTTTCTCGAAGAATCTCCACGGCTCGGGAATTGGAAGGTGTTGACGGACGCAAAACAGATCATCGTTGCGCCGTTCCTGATCGCAGCCGGCTTTCACGGCGCCGAAGACATTCCCGCCCTGCTTGGGCTCGATCCGAAATCCCCCGAGCTGTCGGGACCGTCCTCCATCTTTGAAGCCGCCGGACCGTTTATTGTCGAGGACCGGAAGATGTGGTTGTTGCCGGCCGTCGGCGGCGATTCAGTGATGCTGGACATTATCATCGACCGGGCGGCCGAAAATTTTCCGGCCCAGTGAACCTCCTGCCCGCAAGGGCAAACGGGGGCGCGCCTAGAAATCCCGGCCCAGGGCCCGCGACAGGACCATGTGCAGACGCCCCATTTCCGAGGTCATGAAAGTCGCCTTGAGCACGCCGTCGTGGTCGCGTTTTTCCGCTTCGTCCAGCAGGGATTCGAACTGGGCAAGATAGCGATCGACGTATTCCCGGAAATTGCCGTCTTCCTGATATTTCTCGTTGATGGCAAAAAGCCTCTTCTTTTCCTGGAAGCCCAGCATCTTGCGGACGAATATGCCCTTTTCGCCCTTGTTGAAGCGCCGCCAGTCGTCTTCGGAAATGCTTGTTTCCATCACCCGACTCATGTCCACGGCAAGGGATTGCAGGGTTTCCGAAATGAACGTTGCGCGACGGAGGAAATTGTCCATGCCCGTCTGATAGGTCTGATCCTTGAGAACATCGACCAGGGAATGGGCGTCCATGGCCGCGGCTTTCAACTGATTGGTGCGGCGGTCGAGGGCGGTGGTCAGATCCTTGGATTGGCGCGACAGCTCTTCCGTGGACTCGCTGAGGAATTTGGTGCGGTCCCGGGTCGTGCGGTCCCATTCGACCAAAGAGGTCAGGGCCGCTTTCGAAGTCGTGGAGACTTCGTGCGTACGCCGGGTGAAGGACTTGCCGACCATCTCCATACCTTTTTCCAGTTTGTCGAAGGTGACGATCAGATCCTGCAACTGCCGGCGCAGCATTTCCTGGTTGGCCTCGGTTTTGGCAACGTACTGGTCGCTGCGGACGGCGGATTCTTGAATCATTCTTTGCAGGATACTTCCCGAATGGGCCAACCGGGTCGCGTTCTGATCCGATACCTTGGTTGCTTCTTCCGAATACTTGACCAGAGATCGTCCGACCCGACCGAGGCGGGAAACGGCATTGTCGGAAGCCGAAGTCAATTCCAGAGAGCGCCGGTGCAGGGCGTCGGCGGCCCCTTCCACTTGTTCCATGGCGATGGAAGAAGAATTTCCCAATTCCTGCAATCGCTTATGAAGGCTTTGACTCAGCTCCTTCAATTGTCCGGCGGAATAGACGGCAACTTCGTTAAGCTCACCGGTCCGGTTCTTTAGCAGGCCACAAACGGAATCGACTTCGGCCGCCGCTTTTTCAGACGTTACGGTCAATTCCATCGAATGGCGATTGAGCGCGCTGGTAACCAGCGAGATCAACTTCGCCGCCTTGTCCACGGAAGTGCTGACCAGATTGGATTTTTCCTGAAGGCTTTCGCTGGCCTTGTCGAGATGAACGGCGGCGGTATCGGAAGCGGCGGATATTACTTCCGATTGCTGTTTCAGAGTGTCGGAGAAGGTTTGCACATGTTCCGTGGCCTGATTATAGACGGCGGTCAGATCCCGGGACCGTTCGCCCAGAACATTTGAAATATCATCAAAGCGGCTACCGGCCCGGTCGATGGTGGAATCGAGGGCCTCCGTCCGATGATCCAAGGAAATGGAAATCCCCTCCAGACGAGTCGCAACATGATCCGCGGCCTGAGCCGCGCTTTCCGCTTGTTCACGCAGATGATTGGCAACCGAGGAGAAGCGCGCGGAAATGTTGTCGGAAGTCTCGGTCATCTGACGCGAGCCATGCTTCAGGGCTTCGGTCGTTTCGCGCAATTTGACGGTTGTTTGTTCGGAAGAATGGCGCAATTCCCTCGATTTATCGGATAAAATATCGCTGACTTCGGATATTCGTTCAATTCCCAGATCAGCAATACGATTGAGTTCTTCGGATTGAAGAAAAAGATTTTCACTGATCTCGTCCACCCGTTCCGCCGCATTTTCCGAAACTGAAGAAATGTCGTCAGACTGTCGATGCAAGGCATCATTGACAAGGCCCAGCAGTTTCGCGGCGCGGTCGGTAGCTGCCGCCACATCAAGGGAACGTTCCTGAAGAACCCCGCCGGCCTTTCCGATATTCTCGACCGCCCGGTCACTGGCGACGGATAATCCATCGGCATTTTTATGCAATAAGTCCGCGATCGTATTAATCCTGTTTGTTGTCGTATCCGACGTTTCAACCAGAATTTGCTGACTTTGCAGGATCTCCTTGCCGGCACCCCTGATGCGGGCTTCGGTCATATCCGTGGCCTGTTGCAATTCATCCGTCTGGCGCCGGAACACGCCACCGGCGATCTCGATCATATTGATCGAACGCGAAGACATTTGCGCGAGCTTTTGAGTCTGTTCGTCAATTTTCCGCCCAATGCCGTCAATGTTTTCCGTCGCCTGAGTAGAGACCACGGAAAGATCGTTCTTACGATCCAGCAAGAGTTCGCCAAGATCCTTGATACGCATGGTCGTTGACTCGGAAACATCACTAATTTCAGTAAGTTGCCGCTTGAAGCCTTCTGCCAACTCACCGGTTTTTTCGCTCGCCCCGACAATCGCCTGCAATCCCTCGCGCAAGGCCCGGGCCGAGGAAGTTACGCCGGAAACGCCATTCTCGGAAGCACGCACAACCTTCTCAGACTCGATTTTTAACGTTTCAGCCAACGTCGTAATATCTTCTCCGGCGTTTACAGCAGCCCGTTTCAATTCCTGCGTACGCCGATCAAGAGAATCAGCCATAGCGTCAAGATCAAACAGGCTCTCGTCTTTCGTTTCCGTAAGAACCTTTGCCTGGGTTCGAACCGCATCGGCGGCATCTTCCAGTCTGAGAACCGCGGATTCCGAAATCATGTCAAGATCACTGGATTTCTGAAGCAGATTTTCGCCCGCTTTTTCGACTTCCGACAGAACCTTGTCGGACACCACCAGAATATCCTGCGAAGTTCTTTTTAGAATCTCATTGATGGAAGCAACCCTGACTTCGGCACGGGTCGATAAATTCTCCAATTCCCGGACTTCCCGGCGGACGGTTTCACCGCCGACCGTCACCGTCATCGAAGCCTGCTCCGAGGATGTCACAAGGCCGTGCGCTTGTTCTGCAAGCGTTTCTCCGATTTCCTTGATCCGGCCGGTTATCTGATCCCCGGTTTCAGTCAACATCCGTGACTGTTGACTGAGGCTGGATTCAACAAACGAAGTCTGGGTCGCAACTTTCTCTGAAACGTCGCCCAGCGTTTCTGTTTGACGATGAAGCGATTCACGCATGAGTTCCGCCTGGGCGGCGGCTCGTTCCATCCGTTGGGAAAAGTCCTGGGAATGAGCATGAAGAATTTCCGCGCTGCTGCGAACCCGGCTTTCCGTTTCGCGCGCGGCTTCGATGATTTCCTCAACCCGTTGATTGAGATAACTACCGGCCGCATCCGAACGTTCGGCCATGATTGTCGAGGCCTTGCCCAATTCTTCCATCTGTTCGCGAAATCGTTCGATTGAGATTTGCGTGCGGTCGTTGATCGCGTTCGAGGCCCCGGCAAGTTCTTCGATGCGGCGGCGTAAAAGTTCGCCCTGGTTTTCGGCGCGGGCAGAGGCCCGATCCGATGTCGCCGTTAGTTCATGGGTCTGCTGATGC
>JAOUPW010000160.1 GCA_029879665.1 Rhodospirillales bacterium
GTGGGCCTTGTTCATATAGCCGCGGCACGGACAGGAATGGACACCCGCCATAAAAGCGAAGTTTTTGAAGGCGGACGAACGGAAGTTCGCGAGCTAACCGTCGAACATGCACTTTTGCTGGCAACCGAGTTGATCAAGTCTTGAACACTGAAACCGACTTAAATGGACTTCCCGTGTCTCCTCAACCCGGCTGTGGGGCGGCTGAAGAGCCCCTGAATCGGGCAAGGCCAATCAATGGCCGTGACGTCGCCTTCGCGGGCGGGGCGCTTATCGCGGGATTCATTGTGTTTGCCTTGTCCGTCGCGGGCGTGAGCATCTTGCTTTCGTATCAAGGAAGTACCGAGAAGCCTTTCGTGCTCACCGTTTTTTTTTCCGCCATATTGCTATTGGGGCAGTATCTGCTGATTGTTGGCGTCGTCTATGGGGTGCTCGTGCGCTGGCGAAAACTGCCTTGGCAATCCATGGGATTTAGAAAAATTTCGAAAGGCTGGATCATCGGCGCGGTTATTGTCGCCGTCGCCATGGCTTTTTTGAGCGAAGCAATCGAACGTTACCTGGACTATCCGCTCAAGGATATTGCGATTCTTAACTTCGCCCCTGAAGGCTTTTCTTGGAGCGGCCTCATCATAATGACGGGAATCGCGGGTCTGGCCGCACCCTTGGGAGAAGAAATTTTGTTCCGGGGAATCCTTTATACCTGGATTCGCGGAAAATGGGGCGTGGCCGCGGGAGCGATAATAAGCTCCCTATTGTTCGGAGTCGTTCACCTGCACCCGGTCTGGATTGGCTTCGCCGCGGGTATCGGAATTATTTTATCGCTGTCTTACGAATACAGCCGAACCTTATGGACGCCGATTGTGATCCACATGACCAACAACACGTTGGCGATCCTATGGCTTTATTACAATCTCGCGCTGGTCGAATAACACTTCATCAATTTCCATAAAGCTCGTCCGCCCGTTTTTCAAACGACGATACCATGACCTTGACCGCTTCATTGAAAACAACGCCGATCATCTTCTGCAAAATCTTCGAGCGGAACTCGAAATCCACATAAAAATCGATCAGACAATGGCCGTTTTCCGCCGGCTCGAATATCCAGTGGTTATTAAGATACCGGAAGGGCCCATTCAGGTAAGCGACATCAATACGGCGGGGTTTGTCCAGGGTCACTTTCGTGGTGAAGCGTTCGCGGAACATTTTGAATCCGATCACCATATCAGATGTCAAAACATCGCCGTCCCGTGACTTGATCCGCGTCGCCACGCACCAGGGCAGGAACTCCGGGTATTTTTCAACGTCGGCAACCAGATCGAACAGCTTTTCAGGCGAATGGGGAAGAATACGTTTTTCGGCGTGGGTGGGCATGGTCTGATCAGGACACCGGAGGTTTGAGTTTTTGGGATTTCCGGGCCTGTTGCAGGGCGGCGAAATCCCGGTCGGCGTGATAGGACGACCGGGTCAATGGCGTAGACGCCACCCTGAGAAAGCCCTTGGCTAATCCCAAATCCCGGTACTCGTCGAATTCTTCCGGCGTCACGAAGCGGTCAATGGGGGCATGCCGCGTCGTCGGCTGCAAGTATTGGCCGATGGTGAGGAAATCCACATTCGCGGACCTAAGGTCATCCATGATCTGAAGAACCTCGGCCCGCTCTTCGCCCAGGCCAACCATGATTCCGGATTTGGTAAAAACACCCGGATCAAGATGCTTGGCTTTATCCAGCAGGCGCAGGGAATTAAAATAGCGGGCACCGGGACGGATGCTTTGATATAGGCGCGGCACGGTTTCCAGATTGTGATTAAACACGTCCGGACCGGCGGCGATCACCGTTTCCAGGGCGCCCTCCTTGCCCCGGAAATCGGGGGTCAGGACTTCGATGGTGGTCTCCGGCGCGGTATCCCGCAAACGCTCGATGCAGCGCGCGAACTGTCCGGCGCCGCCGTCGTCAAGGTCGTCGCGGTCCACCGACGTAATCACCATGTGCCGGAGCCCCATTTCGGAAGCCGCCATCGCCAGGTTGTCCGGTTCCATGGCGTCAACCGCGCCGGGCTTGCCGGTGCGCACGTTGCAGAAGGCACAGGCGCGGGTGCAGATATCGCCCAGGATCATCACGGTCGCATGTTTTTGCGACCAGCATTCACCGATGTTGGGGCACGAGGCTTCCTCGCACACGGTGTGCAGGTTCTTGTCCCGCATCAAACGCTTGGTTTCCCCATAGGCCGCGGAGGTCGGCGCCTTGACCCGGATCCACGCAGGCTTGCGAGGACTTGGGCTTTCCGGATTGTTACGCTTTTCCGGATGGCGCAGGGGGCGGATATCGGTCATGGGATTAGAAGTGGATCACCCGGCCATAGGCGTCAAGTACGGACTCGTGCATCATTTCCGACAATGTGGGGTGCGGGAAAACCGTATGCATCAATTCGGTCTCGGTGGTTTCCAGGGTTTGGGCGATGGCATAGCCCTGGATCAGCTCGGTCACTTCCGCGCCAACCATGTGCGCACCCAGCAATTCACCGGTTTTGGCGTCGAACACGGTCTTGACCATCCCTTCCGGCTCACCCAGCGCAATGGCCTTGCCGTTGCCGGCGAAGGGGAAGCGGCCGACCTTGACCGCAAACCCCTTTTCCTTCGCCTGCGCTTCCGTGAGGCCGACGCTGGCCACCTGGGGGCGGCAGTAAGTGCAACCGGGAATGTGAGACGCATTCAGGGGGTGCACGTCCTTCTCGCCGGCGATTTTCTCGACACAGAGAATGCCTTCGTGGCTGGCCTTGTGCGCCAGCCAGGGCGGACCGGTGAGGTCGCCGATGGCATAAACGCCGGGCTCCCCGGTTCGGCACCATTCATCGGTCGTCACATGGGTACGGTCCACCTTGACCTGGGTACCTTCGAGGCCGATCCCTTCCACATTGCCGACAATGCCGACTGCGGAAATCACCCGGTCAACCTTGATCTCGGATGTTTTGCCGTTCTGTTCGAGGGTGGCGGTGACGGAATTCTTGTCTTTCTTGAAAGCCTTGACGGTGGCCGAGGTCAGGATGGTCATGCCCTGCTTCTTGAACGCCTTTTCGGCGAAGGTGGAAATTTCCTCGTCTTCCACCGGCAGTACCCGGGGCAGCACTTCGACCACGGTTACCTCGGCGCCAAGGGAGTTGAAAAAACTGGCAAACTCCATCCCGATGGCGCCGGAGCCCATGACCAGCAGGGATTTCGGCATGATATCCGGCTGCAACGCTTCCTTATACGACCACACCAGTTTTCCGTCAGGCTCCAACCCCGGCAAGGCGCGGGCGCGGGCGCCGGTGGCAAGGATGATGTGCTTGGCGTTAAGGTCGGCGACGGCCTTGCCGTCTTTTTCCACGCTTACCTTGCCCGAACCGTTCAACTTGCCGAAGCCGTCGAACACGGTGACCTGGTTCTTTTTCAGAAGATGCTTCACCCCGCCGGACAACTGCCGGGAGATGCGGCGGGATCGTTTAACCACCTTCTCAAGATCGAAATCCACGCCCTTGACCGAAAGCCCGAAGGAGTCCGCGTGCTTGATGGTTTCGAACACTTCCGCTGTGCGCAGCAGCGCCTTGGTCGGAATGCAGCCCCAATTGAGACAGATTCCGCCCAGGTGCTGGCTTTCCACCAGGGCCACGTTCATTTTCAACTGCGCCGCACGGATGGCGGACACATAACCGCCCGGCCCGCCGCCGATAACGATAAGATCGAAGGTGGTCTCGGTCATCGGTGTCTCCTATAGCAACATGGTCAGCGGTTCTTCGATGATCCGCTTGAAAGCGGCCATGAATTCGGCGCCGACGGCTCCGTCTACGGAGCGATGATCAACGGACAGGGTACAGGTCATGACACTGGCGATGGCCAGCGCGCCGTGCTTGACCACGGGACGTTGTTCGCCCGCGCCGACCGCCAGGATGCACGATTGGGGCGGATTGATGATGGCGGAAAATTCCTTGATGCCGTACATGCCCAGGTTGGAAATGGTGAAGCCGCCACCCTGGTATTCTTCCGGCGCCAGTTTTCCTTCCCGGGCGCGGCCCGCCAGTTCCTTGACCTCGTTGGAGATTGCGGCGAGCCCTTTTTTATCGGCGTCCCGAACAACCGGAGTAATCAGTCCGCCCGGGGCGGCAACGGCGACGGCGACGTCAACATTGTCGTAAAGCCGAATGGCGGTTTCGGTCCAGCTGGCGTTGGCGGCGGGAACCTGACTGAGGGCGACCCCCACCGCCTTGACGATGATGTCGTTGACGGAAAGTTTGTATGCGCCCTCGCCTTCCGTTGGCGCCTCGTCATTGAGCCTTTTGCGCATATCGAGAAGATTGTCGATTTCGCAATCCACGGTCAGATAAAAATGCGGAATGTTTTGTTTCGATTCCTGCAGGCGTGACGCGATCACCTTGCGCATGGTCGAATTGGGAACTTCGCGGAAGGAACGTCCATCTGCGGGAACGGACACAGCCACCGGCGCGGCGGGAATGCCGCCCCCTGTTGGCGCTGCAAGCACATCCAGCTTGACGATGCGGCCCTGGGGGCCGGAGCCTTGAAGGCGGGAAAGATCCACCCCTTTTTCCCGGGCCAGCTTGCGGGCAAGCGGGCTGGCGAACACCCGCCCTCCCGTGAGCGGGGGCGAAGCGGCGGTGGCGGCGCCTTCAAGGTCTCGCTTGACGATGCGGCCATGAGGACCGCTCCCGGTCACCCTGGACAAATCGATTCCCCCTTCCTGGGCCAGACGTCGGGCCAGCGGGCTTGCCTTCGCCCCGGAGCCGGTTACGGGGGCCGGAGAAGGCGCAGACGCTGGCGCTGGCGACGGTGCCGCAGCCGGAGCCGCAACCGGCGACGAAGAAAGGGTTGGCGCGGATTGGATCGCCGCATCGAGGGCCGAGGCGTCCTCGCCTTCTTCCAGCAAAACCGCGATCAGCGAATTCACGGGCACCCCTTCGGAGCCGCCGGGAACGACGATTTTTCCCATCGTCCCTTCATCGGCGGCTTCCACTTCCATGGTCGCCTTGTCGGTTTCGATTTCCGCGATCACGTCGCCGCTGGCGACCGCGTCGCCTTCGTTCTTCAACCATTTGGCCAGCGTGCCTTCGGTCATGGTCGGCGACAGGGCGGGCATGAGAATTCGTATTGCCATGATGTTCTACCTGTAACAAACCGACTTGGCCGCCCGGACCACGTCTTCGGGTTGGGGAAGCGACAGCTTCTCAAGATTGGCGGCGTAGGGCATGGGCACGTCGGCGCCGGCGACCCGCGCCACGGGGGCGTCCAGATAATCGAATCCGTGTTCCATGACCTGGGCCGCGATTTCGGCGCCGATTCCGGCCGCCGCCCATCCTTCCTCGACGCAGACAAGTCGGTTGGTTTTTTTCAAAGATTCGATCACCGTTTCCGTATCCAGCGGCCGCAGGGAACGCAGGTTGATGACTTCCGCCTCGATCCCTTCCCCGGCGAGAATTTCGGCGGCTTGTAATGCATACCCGACCATCAGGGAAAAGGCGACAATGGTGACGTCCCCCCCGCTGCGTTCGATCCGGGCCTTACCGATGGGCACCGTGTAGTTGGGATCGGTGGGCACCTCGAATTTCTGGCCGTAAAGAATTTCATTTTCCAGCACGATCACCGGATTG
>JAOUPW010000161.1 GCA_029879665.1 Rhodospirillales bacterium
TGTTTAACCTGCGTGTTGGCGGCGGCATAGAGAACCTGAAAGCGGAAAATCTTGATGCCGCAGGTGGTCGACCCGGCACAGCCGCCGATAAACATGATGAAAAAGAATACCGGCAGGGCGAAATTGCCCCACAGGCTATAATCGGCGGTCGCATAGCCGGTGCCGGTCATGATGGAAATAATGTTGAAGGACGCGTAACGCAGGGATTGAAGCGGCGACATTCCGCCGTCCAGCCACAGCCAGGCGGTGGCCAGCAGGACCGCGCCGGCAACGATCGTAAAAAACCACTGCACCTGGCTGTCCTGAAAAAGGGATTGCGGATTTCCGCGCACGGCTTTCAGGTAGAGAATAAAGGGCAGACTGCCGACGATCATGCCCAGGGTCGCGATGGCATCGATGGCGGGGCTTTTGAATTGGCCGACGGAACCGTCCACGGTTGAAAAGCCGCCGGTGGCGATGGTCGTCATGGAATGGGCGAAGGCGTCAAAGCCGCTCATGCCGGCCAGCCAGTAGGCCCCCGCCCACAGAGCCGTCAGCAAAAGATAAATGATGCCGATGGAACTGGCGATCTGGGCCGCGCGGGGCAGGGCTTTTTCCGAATGATCCGCCGATTCCATGCGGAAAAGCTGCATGCCGCCGACGCCGAGCACCGGCAGCACGGCAATCGCCATGACGATAATGCCGATCCCGCCCAGCCATTGCAGCAAAGCCCGCCACAGCAGAATTCCCGGCGGCGCGTAATCAAGACCGGTAATTACCGTCGATCCGGTGGTGGTGATGCCGCTCATGGCCTCGAAAAAAGCATCGGTGAAGCTGAGGTTGAGTTCGGAAAAGGCCAGCGGCAGGGAGGCGAACAGGGTCAGTACGATCCAGCTCAAGGTGGTCATGACAAACGCCTGGCGCACGGAAAGCCGCATTCCTTCGGAGCGGCCGGTCAGGGTCATGGAGACGCCGACGAAGACGGTGACCCCGGCCGAGATCGCAAATACCTGCCAGTCGGGGTTTCCCGCCGCCGCGTCGACGACGGCCGGAATGCACATGCCCAACGCCAACGTCGTCAGCAACAGGCCGATGATCAAAAAAATGGGCCGGAAATCCATCATGTCCGAAATTTCCCTTATTCAGGCACAATGAAGCCTTTCCAACGAATATCGGTCAAGAAAAGAAACTTTGAGTTAAGGGAGGGGAAAAATTCAGCGGCTGGCCGTAAAAGTCAGGAAAAAACACCTTCGCCGGGCTGCGGATTGCCGATCATGGCAAGGAATTCGCGCCGGGTCGAGGAATCGTCGCGGAAAGCGCCCAGCATGCGGGACGTTATCATGGTAACGCCCGGCTTGTGCACGCCCCGGGTGGTCATGCATTGATGCGCCGCCTCGATCACCACCGCGACCCCCTTGGGTTGGAGAACGTCGTTGATGGAGTTGGCGATCTGCACCGTCATCTTTTCCTGGATCTGAAGCCGTTTGGCGTACACTTCCACCACCCGCGCCAGTTTGGAAATGCCGACCACACGACGGAGCGGCAGGTAGGCGATATGAGCGCGGCCGATGATCGGCGCCATGTGATGTTCGCAATGGGATTCGAAACGGATGTCCTTTAACAACACCATTTCGTCATAACCGTCGATTTCCTCGAAGGTGCGTTTGAGGATGTCGTCCGGATCCATGTCGTAGCCCTGGAAAAATTCCTCATAGGAGCGGGCGACGCGGGCAGGGGTGTCTTTCAGACCTTCGCGAGCGGGGTCGTCGCCGGCCCAACGCAGAAGGGTGCGGATAGCGTCTTCGGCTTCCTTGCGGCTGGGCTTGCCGCCTTCGACGACACTGAGGGGCTTTTGTTTACGCACGAAAAATATCCGATCCTGATGAATGTTGCCCTAGAAAAGTAAGGGATTTGCGATCCGTTTCAAGAGGGGCATAAAAACCGGAGGGATCACTATGTTTTAATTCATCTTTGCCCGGTGATGGGGGCTGTCCAGGGAAAAGGCGGGAACTTCCACCTCCAGGCGTTTTCCCCCCTGGGTCAGCATGTAATAGGTGCCGAGCATGATGCCCGAAGACGTTTGCAGCGGTGTGCCGCTGGTGTATTCGAAATGCTCGCCGGGCGAAAGCACGGGCTGTTCGCCGACCACGCCGTCGCCTCTGACTTCCTGGACACGGCCGTTCGAATCGGTGATCTGCCAATACCGGCTCAACAACTGAACCGTCTCAACGCCGTTATTTTCGATGCGGACATGATAGGCCCATACGAAATGATCGTCCTCCGCGGAGGACTGGTCCGCCAGGAAGACGGGTTCAACCGTCACGGTAATGGCATTGGTGGTTTGAACATAAAGGCCCTGTTCCGATGAAACGGTTTGTTTGGTCATGATCCTGTCGGCCAAGTTCTCATGTGATACGTATAATTAATAATAAGTCAGGTTACTATAAATCGGGATGGATCGCTGCAATGTCCAGCCAATTATTAATCATATCATGAACATGGCTGATTCGTATTCCCCAATCCTGGCGGGGGGCGGATATTTGCCGCGGATTCGCGGTCTGTACCGTCCCCGCAAAAAAGGATAGGGTTTTCCGGTGTGCGCCGGGATTTTGGACGAAAAGACGAGGGACGGATGAACGACCTATTCAATCTGGAAGGAAATGTCGCTTTGGTGACCGGGGCGGCCAAGGGCTTGGGGCTTCATTTTGCCAAAGTCCTTGCCGAAAACGGCGCCGAGGTGATTGTCACCGCCCGTCAGGAAAAGGCCTTGGAGGGCGCGGTCGCAGAAATCGCCAAATCCGGCGGTAAAGTGGGGGGGATCGCCATGGATGTGACCAATCCCAATTCCATTATTGAAGCCTTTGTCTCGGTGGAGGAAAATTTCGGCCCCGTTACCGTTCTCGTCAACAACGCCGGCATCGCCGGCGGCCACTCCTTGCTGAGAACGGAGGAAGAGGATTGGGACCGGGTCATGGACACCAACCTCAAGGGGGCCTGGCTGGTGGCGAAGGAAGCTGCCCAGCGCATGATCGAAATGGATATCGGCGGTTCCATCATCAATGTCGCCTCGATCATGGGGCTGCGCGTCGCCGGCGGCGTCGGCGCTTATGCCGCGTCGAAAGCAGGCCTGATCCACATGACCCGGGCGATGGCATTGGAGTGGGCCCGCTACGGCATCCGGGTCAACGCCTTGGCTCCCGGCTACATCGAAACCGACATGAACGGCGAATTCCTTAAAAGCGAATCCGGACAGAAATTGCTGGCGCGGATTCCGCAACGCCGTTTCGGCAAGAAACGGGAACTGAACGGGCCGCTGTTGCTGCTGGCTTCCGACGCTTCCAGCCTGATGACCGGTTCGGTGATCACCGCCGACGGCGGTCACCTGATCAGTTCTTTGTAATTTTTCCCAGGGCCCAGGCCGCGGCGTCGCGCACCAGGGCGGAAGAATCATCCAGCCGTTCGCGGACGGCGTCGGCAAGAGAACTATCGCCGCTGTTTCCCATTGCGGTCAGCACGTTGCGGACGATGCGGTTGCGCCCCGTGCGCTTGACGGCGGTACCGGCGAAAACGGCGCGGAAGTCGCCGTCGTTGAGGCGAGCGAGATCGGCGAGCCGGGGCGCCGCAAGTTCAGGCCGTGGCTTCAGGGTGTCCTCGCCGGTCGCGGTCTCGAATTTATTGAACGGGCACGCCGCCAGGCAGTCGTCGCAGCCGTAAATGCGGTTGCCGAGCCCCGCGCGCAGGTCTTCGGGGATGGGGCCTTTCAACTCGATGCTGAGATAGGAAACGCAGCGCCGGGGATCGATGCGGTAGGGTGCGGTCAACGCCCCCGTCGGGCAGGCATCCAGGCAGGCGGTGCACGACCCGCAGTGATCGGTTTCAGGTTGATCCGGCGGCAGTTCCAAGGTGGTGAAGATTTCGCCCAGGAACAGCCACGAGCCGTATTCGCGCGAAACCAGATTGGTGTGCTTGCCCTGCCAGCCGATGCCGGCGCGGGCCGCGAGGGGCTTTTCCATCACCGGGGCGGTATCGACGAACACCTTGACCTCGCAGCCATAGGTTTCCACCATCCAGCGCGCCAGGGCCTTGAGGCGTTTTTTCACCAGATCGTGGTAATCGGATCCTTGGGCGTAGACGCTGATGTTGCCCCGGTCGCGCCGGTCCAGGGCGCGGCGGGGGTCCTGGGCGGGGCCGTAGTTGAGGCCCAGCGCAATGATGCTTTTCGCGTCCGGCCACAGGGTTTGCGGATCGGCGCGGCGGTCGGCGTGGCGCGCCATCCAGTCCATATCCCCTTGCAGACCGGCGCCGAGATAAGCATCCAGATGGCGCTGATCCGCCGGATCGGGCGCGGCGGTGGCGACGCCGGCGGCATCAAATCCCAGGGATTTCGCCTTTTCCAGAATGGATTTTTTGATTTCCCGCACCATATCCTCGCCAAAGGCCGGAGGGATGTGTTATTGATCCGACCCGTTTTCGAACCATAGCAAAAGAAGCTCCATTCATGCGTTACAAATTCACCGCCCTCTACATCGCCCTCATCATCGGCGTGAACTACGCCTTCACCGTGGTTCCCCTGGTCAAGCTGCCCGACGGCACCATGTGGCCGCCGGTGGCGCTGGCGGTGGGTTTCGTTTTCGTGGTCCGCGATTTCGCCCAGCGGGAAATCGGCCACAAGGTGCTGCTCGCCATGCTGGCGGGCGTGATCGTCAGCTATTACATGGCCGACCCCTACATCGCCATGGCCAGCGCGGCGGCGTTTCTGGTCAGTGAACTGGCGGATTGGGCGGTTTATTCGTTTACCCGCCGGCCGTTGTCGCAACGGGTGCTGTTTTCCAGCGCCTTGGGCGCGCCCATCGACAGCGCCGTGTTCCTGGGCGGCATCGGGCTGCTGTCGCCGGTGGGCGTCGCCGCGATGACCGCGAGCAAGCTCATGGGCGCGTTGCTGGTGTGGTGGCTGCTGCGGCGTCGCGAACTGGCCGCCTAGAACCTTCGAAATTTATCCGGCCATGCCGCCGTCGGCCATATAGACCCCGCCGGTGCAGAAACTGCTCATATCGGACGCCAGGAACAACACCACGTCGGCGATTTCGGAAGCCCGGCCATGACGGCGTAACGGAATGCGCTGGTTCAGCATTTCCGTCGCGTTGACGCCCAAAATCTTGCTCATGCGGTCTTCGATTTCCAGTTGAAAGTCGTTGTCTACCGGCCCCGGCGCGACCACGTTGGCGCGGATGTTGCGCGGGCCCACTTCCTTGGCGATGCTCCGCATCATGCCGATCACCGCGTGTTTGGAGGTGGCATAGGCGACGGTGTTGGGGTTGGCCTGAACGCCCATGATGCTCGACGTGATGATAATGCTGCCGCCGTCGCCCATGTGCGGCAGCGCGTATTTAACGCCTAAGAACGTGCCGCCTATATTCACCGCCATGACCCGATTGAATAGGTCGGTGGGGAAATCGGCGACGGGTTTGTTGTCGCCGCTGAATCCGGCATTGCAGAACAGCACATCGATCCGGCCCCATTTTTCCATGGTTTGGTCGATGTAGTTTTTGCTCGCCGCCTCATCGGAAACATCGGCCTCAACGGCGGCGACGCGATCGCTGGCGCCGCCT
>JAOUPW010000162.1 GCA_029879665.1 Rhodospirillales bacterium
GGCCAAATCCTTTAGGCCGGCCGCTTCCAATTCCAGCACGCGCCGCGCACAGGCGAGATCCTCGCCGGTGTGTTCCACGGATATCCTGGACTTGGCTTTGCCCGGGGCTTTGCTCGGAGTCATTGTCTTGCGATACCCTATTCACTTTTAGCGGTTCTTGTTCCGCGCGCTCCGCTCACGCCTTGGGGAAAGGCCACAACTCCACGATCCTAAGACCCGGCGGCTTGGCGTCCATGGCAGGAGATAGGAAAAAAACCCATGCATCCCAACCACTTGCGCTAGTCCCCTGAGTATGATCCGACGAACCCGGGCAGTCAACAAATCCGCGCACCCTCCGCGTCCGGTCCGGGGCCTCGAATGCTATCCTGATTAAACGTAATCGCTCACGTTAGTGGGCAAAGATGTCCTCGTTGTCCCATCCGCCAAGATCCAACTCGGCGCGGATGGGCAGAAACCTGAAACTGGCCTCGGCCAAGTGCCCGCGCCCTTCGCGGGCCAGCATTTCGTCCAGTTTAGCCCTGAGTTCATGCAGGTGAAGGACGTCGGAGGCGGCATAGGTCATCTGGTCGGAGCTCAGTTCCCGCGCCCCCCAATCGGAAGATTGTTGTTCCTTGGATAAATCCACCCCCAGCAGCTCACGACATAAATCCTTGAGTCCGTGCCGGTCGGTGTAGGTGCGGACCAGTTTGGAGGCGATCTTGGTGCAGTACACAGGCTCGCAGGTAACGCCCAGGTATTTGCGGATCACGGCAATATCGAAGCGGGCGAAATGGAACAGCTTGGTCACACCGTCATTCTTCAAAAGCGCCTTCAGGTTCGGCGCCGCATATTCGCCCAAGGGAAACTGCACCAGGTGACATACGCCGTCGCCGGCGGAAAGCTGAGCCAGGCAAAGGCGGTCGCGCTGGGGATCCAGGCCCATCGTTTCGGTATCAATGGCAACGCAATCGCCGAAATCGAGACCGGAGGGAAGATCCCCTATGTGCAGTTCTATGGATTGGGCCTTGCTTTTCACCGGAAATGCTCCTTGCTCAGCCGTGGTAACAAGTAAATGGTGCCCAGGAGAAGACTCGAACTTCCACGACCTTGCGGCCACTGGCACCTGAAGCCAGCGCGTCTACCAATTCCGCCACCTGGGCATCCGGGAATCAAGGAACCCGTCTTATTCCGGCGGGCGAAGAGAAGTAACCGCCCGACAGCCTTTATGTCAACACACACTTATGGCAAAGTAGATGGGTGCCGCGTTTGAAAAACACCCTAAATTCCGGGGTTAGCGGATAGAATCTTACATATAGCCCCCACGGGTCAGAGATATAGGAGAAATCATGCGCAACCGGATTGTGACGGTATTTGGCGGATCCGGCTTTATCGGCCGCCATTTGGTGCAACGGCTGGCGGAACGGGGAGCCGTCGTGCGGGTTGCCGTGCGCGACCCCGAAGACGCCTTGTATCTCAAGCCCATGGGCGAAATCGGACAAATCGTGCCGATGGCCGCTTCGGTGACGGATCCGGCCTCCATCGCCCGGGCAGTGGCCGGCGCCGATGCCGTGGTCAATCTGGTCGGCATCCTGTCGGAATGGGGCAAACGGACCTTCCAGCGCATCCATGTGGAGGGAGCTAAAAATGTGGCGGAAGCCGCGGCGGCGGCGGGGGCCAGATCCCTGATCCATGTATCGGCCCTTGGCGCCGACCCGGATTCGCCCTCCGCCTATGCCCGGACCAAGGCCGGCGGTGAAGCCGCCGTGAAGGACGCCTTTCCCGGCGCCGTCATTATTCGGCCCGGCGTCATCTTCGGGCCGGAAGATAATTTCTTCAACCTGTTCGCGGGACTGACAAGATTCACTCCGGTGCTGCCGGTGTTCGGTTGTCCGACATTGCCGAAACTGACTTTTTTCGGTGAGCACGGCCCGCTTCATGTTGATATTTACGGCGACGGCGGCAGCCGCATGCAACCCGTCTATGTTGGCGACGTCGCCGAGGCCATCGCCGTGGTTCTCGACGATCCGTCCATGGAATCCCTGACCCTCGAGCTGGGCGGGCCCGGGGTCTACAGCTACAAGGCGCTTATGGAACTCCTGCTCAAGACCATTGGACGACGGCGGTTGCTGCTGCCCTATCCCTTCGCGCTGGCCCGCATGCATGCCTGGTTTCTTGAAAAATGGCCGACACCCCTTATCACCCGGGATCAATTGAGGCTGCTGGAGCGGGACAACGTGGTGGCGGAAACCGCCCTCGGGTTTAAGGATCTTGGTCTTAAGCCGAAGCCGGCGGAAGCCATCCTGCCCACATACCTGAAAAGATTCCGCCCCGTCGGCCAGCCCTCGACGGCAGCGGCCTAAAGGTCAGTCTTTCGCGAGGCTGGCGGCAGACGCGGTTATCAGTTCGCCGAATTCACGCAGGAAAACGGACCCCCGGACGGTGCGTTGCATGAGAACGCTGCGCCGGTCGGTTTCGTCGGTCTTGCGCCGAACCAATTCCAGTTCGCTTAGCCGGTCGATCCCCCGGGTCACCGCCGGCTTGGAAATTTTCAGGGCTTCGGAAAGGCCGCGCACCGTGTGGGGCGGCGGCGACATATAGACCGTAAGCAACAGGGCCATTTGACGGGCGGACAAATCGGGCGCATCCCGGCGGACGCTTTCAACGGATGTTATTCGCCACAAATCCAGGGCCTGAAATTCGGAAAGCGGGATGCTCATATCGGTTCCGGTTCGTTTCGCTATCGGAACTTTTACCGTGATCCCCTCCGCTCCGCAACCTTAAATCACCTTTCGATCCCATCCAGGATAACCGCAATCCGGGTCCGGGCGCCGCCCCGAGGCGCACAGGAGGACGGCGGATCGCTCACGCTCCGTCTTTAGATCAGACTTCGAGTATGATAAGGCTTCCCTTTTCGCACTTCTTCATTTCCGGCATAGTGGTCGGATTATTATTTCGGAGCACAAAATGTCAGACCTGACGCTGGTGATCGGCAACAAGAATTATTCGTCCTGGTCCATGCGCGCCTGGCTCGCCTTGAAACGGACCGGTGCCGATTTCACCGAAATCCAGATCCTCCTGGATCAGCCGGATACCCTTGAAAACATCTTGATCTATTCACCCACCGGCAAGTTGCCGGTGCTGCATCACGGCAAGACGGTGATTTGGGATTCCCTGGCCATCTGCGAATACGCCGCCGAAACTTTCCCCGACGCCGGGTTGTGGCCCAGGTCAAAGGAAGCCCGGGCCCGGGCCCGGGCCGTTTGCGCCGAAATGCATTCAGGTTTTGAAGCGCTGCGCACCCACATGCACATGAACGTGCGCGATTCCTTTCCCGGCAAGGGCACCGGCGAAGGAGTCGCCGGCGATATCCGCCGCATCATTGAAATTTGGGAAACCTGCCGGGCGAATTTTGGCGACGGCGGTGCGTTTCTGTTCGGCGAGTTTTCCATCGCCGATGCCATGTTCGCCCCCGTGGTCAGCCGGTTTATCACCTATGGCGTCGATATTTCCAGCACCGCCCGGGATTACATGAATGCGGTCTGGGGCACGCCCGAGGTGCAAGCCTGGGTCGCGGGCGCCCTCAACGAGCCTTTCACCATCCTCAAATACCACCCGGCGCCGGATACGGGAATCCGCTGAACGGCGCACGGGGCGGATGGCGGCCTAACCTCCGTTAAGTTTCCGTTCCGCCTCGAATGCGCCTTTCGGCAACTCGTGGGCGATTCCCTTGTGGCAGTCGATACAGGTCTGGCCCTTGTCGACGGCTTCTTCATGGCGTTCGCGGGTGCGTTTTTCCTGCACGGTGAAGTCCATGAAATCAAAGTTGTGGCAGTTGCGGCATTCCCGGGAATCCGTCTCCTTCATCACCCGCCACACGTTCTCCGCAAGTTGCAGGCGCTTGCCTTCGTATTTTTCCCGCGTGTCGATGGTGCCCAGGAAGTGGTGATAGAGCTCGTTGCTTGCCTTGATCTTACGCGCGATTTTGTGGATCCATGTTTTCGGAACGTGGCAATCGGGACAGGTCGCGCGCACGCCGGTCCGGTTGGAATAGTGAACCGTGCGCTTGTATTCCCGGTACACGTTTTGCTCCATTTCGTGGCAGCTCACGCAGAAGGTTTCGTTGTTGGTCATTTCCATCGACCAGTTAAAACCGCCCCAAAAAACGATACCCAAAACAAACCCGACAATCAGCACCGTTCCAAAGGCGTACCGGGCCGTCGGTCGCCAGAGGCTGCGCCACATACGGCACAGCAAACCGCAAATGCCCTCGTTGGCGTTTTTGTTGTCCGCAGGCGTTTGATCACTCATGGCTCTACCTCTTCAATCTATTCACGGCCTTCAGCGCAAGCCGACGGCGGACTCGAACGTGTTCTCAACCAGCGCCGGCGCGTTGGTTTGCGGCACATGGCACTGCGTACAGAACCAGCGGGAATTGGAGACCTGGTCGAGGGCCACGCCGTTGCGGTTCGTGTAATGGGTTTCGCTGATCTTCGGCGCTCCTTCGCGCGTGTTATTCGGCCAATCATGACAGCGCATGCACTGGTTGACCTTCAGGTTGACCTGGTATTTGTCGATCTTGTGCGGAATTAACGGCGGCTGCTGACGATAGGCTCGATCGAACCGCCGTCCGGTATTGAGGCGCTTTATGTCGTTTACATCATTGGTTTCATCCAACGACGTCACGCCCCGCAATGAATGCAGTGTACTTTCCTGCTGTGCAAGCGCACTCGGCACCCACAAAACAACACCCACGAGCAAGGCCATCCCTGCGGTTGCGGCTGCGATCAATTTCATCATGGCGTATCTCCCTTTCTGACCTTTCCGTCCAGGCCTAAGCCGCCCGGCGGTTGGGTGAAACCAATTCTCCGGCATTGCCGTTCGCAGGCATCGCCGGGTTGTTGAACCGATGACCGAACGTAAACACGTCTTTCGCACAAACATCGATGCAGCGGCCACAGTTTGTGCAATCCCGCGACAGCACCACCGGCCCCAGACCTTGTTCCGCGCCCTTCAACGCGGGCGCGATCACATGGGGCTCGGGACAAACGGCAAAACAATCCATGCAGTCGTTACACTCATTCCGGCGCAGGGCGGCAACCCGGAGCACGCTGTACGCGCCGACCAAGCCGTAGAACGCGCCTTGCGGACACAGATGGCCGCACCAACCGCGCCGGCTGACCATCAAGTCGAACAGAAACACCGCCAGCATGACGGTCCAGGCGTAGCCGGTGCCGAAGACAAGGGCCCGGTGCACGATGGTGACCGGATTGAGCAATTCCCATGCCGCGACACCGGTAACGGCGGCGGCGGCCATGACCGCGGCGAGCAGCCACAACCGCGTCTGCCGCGCCGGCCGCCAGCCCTGGGGCAGGCCGGCACGTTTTGCCACCCAGCGCGCCGCGTCGGTGATGACGTTCACCGGACAGACGAAGGAGCAGTACGTCCGTCCGCCGACCATGGCGTAGAACACGAAAACGATGGCCGCGCCCAACACGGCGGTGGCGGCGGCAACATGACCGGCGGCAAGGGTCTGCAACAGCACGAAGGGATCGGTCAGGGGCAGGGTATCGA
>JAOUPW010000163.1 GCA_029879665.1 Rhodospirillales bacterium
GGAATCCCAGAATGAAGGAATGTCGAATCGCCAATGGTCGCGATGATCGGTTTTGTCTCCTGGCCGGCCTTTGCGACGCCAACGGCATTACCGATACTGGATCCCATAGAGACACAGGTATCGATGGATTTAAGGGGTTCAACGGCGGCCAGGGTATAGCAGCCAATATCCCCCATGACCCGTCCATCCATGGCCCGGATTGCCATGTATCCGGAGGTGTGCGGACATCCGGCGCAAAGCACCGGCGGGCGCGGCGTCGAGCGTTGATCGTGGGGCGGAATCAGATCGCGTTTTTTAAGAACTCCAGCGGCCTCAAGGCCATCGCGAACAATTTCCGGGGAGAATTCGCCGACACGGGGGAAGAACCTTTTTCCCTCCACCTTGATGCCCATGGCCATAATATCGTTTTCGACAACGGGTTCCAGTTCTTCGACGACAAAAACGCGATCAACCGATTTGCAGAATTCAGAAATCAGTTTGTCCGGCAGGGGATAGGACATGCCAAGCTTTAGAACGGTTGCATCTGGGGCTGTTTCCTTAACATAAGCATAAGACGTCGCCATGGTGATGATGCCGAAGCTTGTGCTCCCCTTTTCCCATTTGTTGATTTCGGACGTGTTAAAATATTCCGCCAGTTTCTGTTCGCGCTCGATCAATTGCGGATGACGAATGCGGGCATTGTTCGGCATCATCACGTTCTTCGACGGGTTGGTGACAAAACCTTTCAAAGGCGGGACGATGCGTTCTCCCAGCCGAACGATGCTGCGAGTGTGTGACAGGCGGGTTGTCGAGCGGACGATAACGGGAGTGTCAAATTTCTCGCTTAGTTCAAACGCAAGCTTGGTAAAATCCAGCGCTTCCTGAGCATCGGAAGGTTCCAGGCACGGAGCCATGGCAAGTTTCGCGAACATCCGCGTATCCTGCTCATTCTGCGATGAGTGAATTCCGGGATCGTCGCAAACAATAAGAACTAGTCCACCATTAACACCGATATAGGTCATCGACATCAGGGCATCCGATGCCACGTTCAGGCCGACGTGTTTCATCGACGTCATCGCCCGAACACCGGCAAACGAGGCGCCGATTGCAACGTCGCAGGCAACCTTTTCGTTGGTTGCCCATTGCGCAACTACGTCTTCCGCCGGATAGTGCGATAGGGACTCCATGATTTCAGTGCTTGGCGTTCCGGGGTAGGCGGAACCTACCATAACTCCGGCTTCCCACGCACCCCGCGCAAGTGCTTCGTTGCCGGTCATGGGACGCTGAGTGGCGTTTTCAATTTCCCTGGTGCTGGTCTGCTTTACATGAAGATTCATGGTGCTCACTATTATTGGCAACTTCAATTGCCACCTTCTTTGCCGGAGATATCAACGAATTGGATTCAAAATTCTGAACATTTTCAAATAGGTTCCTTTTTTACCACGCTTGGCGAAGATGGGCTTGATTTGGGTCAATCAATGAATAATTAACGCACCCGGGAAACGGCCAGGCAGGAGCCGGAAAACGGCCGATTTTGAGGTTTTTTGACATCTTTGACAAGTTAACTCGCCGGTTCCGCCGGTTAAATTGCCGCAGTTTCGGTGAATAAAGCGGATTTCGTCCACAAGCCGAAAACACCGTTTTTGGTATTACAGCGAGAAGCAAAGCCACTCCCCTGGAGGAGCCCGGTATAAACTGCATGACTAGCCATATAAATCATGCGGGTGACGTCCAAACGCAGTTGCGGATGACTCGCGTCTCGCGGGGTCCGGCCGGCAAATACTCCGGTATATCCTATGATTGCCAAGCGATCTGGCGTGATGGCTTACGCACAAGAGTGCGGTTTCTCAGGGAGCGCGGCATGCCGCAAATCCCTGCAATCAAAACTGATATGTGAAGACGCAGCAGCTCAATAAACGCCGGGATAGGTGCCGCCATCCAATTGCAAATTCTGTCCGGAAATATATCCCGAGAGATCGCTGCATAGAAAGGCGCAGGCAGCACCGAATTCTTCCGGCCGTCCCATGCGTTTCGCGGCAAGGCCCTGGATAATCTTTTCACGGGCTTCTTCATACGTGATGCCTTGGGCTTTTGCCTGCGACTTTGCCATGAATACCTGGCGGTCGGTATCAATCCGTTCCGGCAACAGGTTATTGATGGTCACGTTATGTTGCGCGACTCGGCGCGACAGGCTCTTGCAAAAAGCGGTCAGTCCGGCACGGGCACCGGCCGACATTCCCATCACCGTGAACGGCGCTTTGACCATGGCGGATGTAATATTGACGATGCGTCCGAAGCGGCGTTCCTGCATACCACCGACAACGCCCTTGATCATCATGACCGGGGCCAGCATATTGGCCTCAATCCCGACAAGCCAGTCATCATGGGACCAATCTTCAAAATTTCCGGGCGGCGGCCCAGAATTGTTATTGACCAAAATGTCCGGCTCCGGGCAGGCAGCCAATAAAGCATTCCGTCCGTCTTCAGTATTGAGGTCTGCGGCGACGAAAGCGACGTCGACTCCCGTGCTTGTTCTAATTTCATCCGCAGTGGATTCGAGACGGTCCTTATCAAGGCCGTTGAGAGTCACGTTGACGCCTTCTCCGGCCAATGCAAGGGCGCAGGCCTTTCCAAGTCCCCGGCTCGAGGCGCACACTAGTGCTTTTTTCCCCTGAATGCCCAGATCCATTTCATGTTCCTCTCATCTTGATGAAGTTTCTTTCGCAGTTAATTTATAAGCGTTTTAAAAAGTTTGTATAAATCAGCCTGTCCTTCGAAACCAATGCCGGGCCTGTTCGGTGCCGGCAGATAACCGTTCTCAACGACTGTATCATCCGCATATCCGGAAAAAACACCGAAAACATCCGGATAGGATTCACACATGACCATTCCGAATCCCAGCGCGGCGGCCAGAGACATCTGGTTGCCGCCGTGGGGAATCATGGACTTCGGCGACCAGTCATAGTCGATAATCCTGGCAATGGATTGGGCGCATGCGTGTATCCCGTAACTCTGCGGTATATCCACCTGAAGAAAATCAATCCCGGGGCGGAAGCCGCCATGACGCAATAGGTTTATTTGATCTTCGGTCGAATACAGGTTTTCCCCGGTGGCGACGGAAAGCCCGTAGGCTTCGACAAATGCAGCAGTCGCCTCATAGTCCACCGGATGAACCGGCTCCTCAAACCAGCGTAGGCCATAGGATTTGAATGCGCGGGCATACTCCAACGCCCGATCAGGGCTGAGACCGCAATTGGCATCCACCGCAAGCTGATGTGGCCCGTCGAGGACCGAAAGAATGGCGTCAATACGATGAAGGTCCTCCTTGAGGGGGAGGCCGCCAATCTTGGTTTTGACCATGGTGTACCCCTGGTCAAGGTACTTTCTCATTTCGTCTTTCAACACATCATTGGTCTTGTCAGGCGCATACCAGCCTCCGCCCACATAACAAAACATACGGTCGTCGGTCGAACCGGATCCATACCGTTCAGCGATCAGTTTATGTAGAGGTTTATTTTCGATCTTTGCCATTGCATCCCAGAGTGCGACTTCAATGGTTCCGATGCCGACGGAACGTTCCATGTCGCCGCCGGGTTTTTCCCCGAACAACATGGCTCGAACGATGGCTTCCGGTTTGAAATTACTCCGATCAGGGTCAATCAGATCATCGGGTTTTTGGCGTAAAATTCGGGGAATGAACCGGTCGCGCATCTGCCCGCTACAGGCGTAACGGCCAGTGGAATTAAAGGCGAATCCGATAACGGGACTTCCGTCGATAACGATATCAGTAATTAGCGCGACGATCGAAGTCGTCATGTCATCAAAGGAAAACGAAGCGTTGCGAAGATTTACATCCAGCTTTACCGATTGTTCCCGGATATCAACAATGCGCATTGATTATCATAATATCAAATATTTGCCGAAGTTTTGGGCGCCATGCCTAAAACCGATTACAAAATATAATTACTTAAGCCGATGGCGATATTCGGCCATACGGCAACCAGTGTCACAACGATGAGCAGCATGATCCAGTAGGGTGTTGAAGATGCGAAAATCTGCAAGGCGCTGACTTCATCGTCATTTGCGGCACTTTTTACCGTATAAACGATTAAACCAAATGGCGGCGTTAAAAGTCCCGCTTCAATGGCCATGATGCCAATGATGGCGAATGCGATCGGGTCATAGCCGATTAATACGCCGAGGGGCGCAAATACCGGAACTGTTATCAGCATTATCGATTTAGAATCGATGATCATGCCCAACAGGAACCATACAAAAATCATAAAAAGTAAAATGACCCATGAAGGAAAACTACTTTCAGTAAAATATGTTTCAATGGCGCCTCCGATACCGGTCAACGCCAGCGCCCGGGAATACAACAGAGCCATTAATATAAGAACCATCAATGGGGCCAATGTTTTGCCGACCTGGAGGATTCCCTCAACAATGTCTTTTCCGCGCAAACCTTTAACGATTACCGCGAAAAACAAAGCCAGAATGGCACCAACTCCGGCAGCCTCGGTTGGCGTAAAAAACCCAAACCAAATTCCGCCAAGAACGCAGATAATCATGCCCAGGACGCTGAGGGCGCTGAACGTAATTTGTTTTAAGCCAACGGTGCGTTCATATCTGTCAAAATCCGTTTCCTCTTCATGTGCGGCGGCCGCTCCGACAGAACGCGCGCTGGCATTTTCCGGCGCGGTTCCGGAAGACGAGCGTTCTCCGTACATTTCAGGGCGCATCAGGGCCGTGATCAGAACGTATGTGACAAATAGGGCGGTCAATAACAAGCCCGGCACAATTCCGGCAAGAAACAAATGGCCAATGGATTCTTCAACCAGAATTGCCCATAAAATCATCAGGTTGCTGGGCGGGATAAGCATGCCGAGACAGGAACTGCCGGCAATTACGCCCAGCGATAGGCCCCGGTCGTACCGAAAAGATTTCATTTGAGGATAAGCGATGCGGGTGAAGGCCGCGGCGGCGGCAATGCTGACGCCGGTTAAAAAGGCGAACACGGCATTCCCCAAAACTGTTGCCAGGGCCAGTCGGCCCGGAATGCGGCTGACTGCGCGGTTGATGCCTATATACAGATCCTGCGCCGCGCCGGAACGGGAAATAAATTCTCCCATAAGCATGAATAGGGGGAGGGCGGCAAAAACGTAACCGCGCATACCCTCAAACGACGTACGTGCCAGTGTGTTGATGGTAATATCAAAACTATCGGTTACAAGGTAAAGGCCGATCAGGCTGGTGACGCCCAACGCCATAGCGATATGAAACCCGGCAAAGACCATGATAAGTAGAAGCCCGAGAACGGTAATGGCGGTGCCCATATCCATTAGATGTTCTCCGCTTCAGATAAATTGTCCGGGCTGGGTTGATTGGAAATTTCTCTTGCCAACAAGACGAGATAGCTCAATGAAGCCAGAGTACTTCCAAGGATAATAACAATATAGGTTGGCCAGACGGGAACGCGAAGCGCACCATCGCCTTCGTATTCGTTGCGTTCGATCGCGGTCATGAGCGGATCAAAACAGCCATATACGACCAGCCCAAAAATAACA
>JAOUPW010000164.1 GCA_029879665.1 Rhodospirillales bacterium
GCACGTTGCCGGTCCACAGATCGCCGTGCAGCAACGACGGGTGGGCCGGTTCCCCGGTCCACCGCTCCAACCGCCCGGCCAGAGTTTCCAGCCGGGCCATCAGGGGCGCGGGCAGGCGCCCGGCGTCCAGCGCCTGCCGCCCTATGTGCAGCAATCGTTGGTCGCGGAAGAAATCGCGCCAGCGTTCCGTCCACGGGTTGGGCTGGTCGAGGCCGCCGATCAGGGTGTCGCGTTCGAACCCGAAAGCCCCGGCGCGAATGTTGTGCAACGCCGCCAGCAATTCCGCCGCGTGCTCCTGGGCGCCCGCCGTCAGTCCGCCGCCGGTTTCCACATATGTCATCAACAACAGGCCGGCTTCGGCGTGGAGCACGTCCGGCACCGGCAAAGATGAATGATCTTTCAGGTAGCCGAGCATGAAGCCTTCGATGTCGAGGCCGCTGCCCGCGTCGCCGGCCTTGATTACCACGTGGGCGCCGTTTTCCAGGAGGGCGAGAAACACATCACCGACGCAGCCGCCGCCCATGGGCGACATGCGCGCCGGACGGGAACCGGCAATGCGTTCGATCCGGTCTTTCAGGTCGGGAGCCACGGGGCCGCGCCCTACAGATGGTGCTTGCGGATGTGCGCGAGCAGGCCCCGGGAGGCTTCCTCGATCAGGTCGAGCACATGATCAAAACCGCCCGCGCCGCCGTAATAAGGATCGGGCACGTCCCTGGTTTCCGCGCCGGGGGCGAAATCCAGGAACAGATGCAGCCGGTGTTCTTCGCCATCGGGGCTGAGGGCGCGCAGATTACCGTGATTGTCCCGGTCCATGGCGAGGATGTAATCGAAGCGGGTGAAATCCTCGGCGATGGCCTGGCGCGCCCGCTGGCCGCTGAGGTCGACGCCGCGTTTGCGCGCCGCCGCCTGGGAACGGCGGTCGGGGGGCTCGCCGACATGGTAGGCGCCGGTGCCCGCGGAATCGACGCCGATCATATCGCCCAGGCCTTCCCGTTCGATCAGGGTGCGGAACACGCCTTCGGCGGTGGGCGAACGGCAGATGTTGCCGAGACAGACGAACAGAACCTTGATCAAGCCGTTTCTCCCGTGGCCTTGTGGGTGAAGAGCAGATTATCATGATGCGGCCTCGGAACGGCAAGGGCCGCGCCGCATGTCAGGGACCCGCAACACCCATGAACGACCGAACCTCAGAATCCATCGTCATACTCACCGGTGCCGGCATTTCCAAGGAATCCGGGCTGTCCACCTTCCGCGACGCCGACGGCCTGTGGGCCCGGGTGAGGATCGAGGACGTGGCGACGCCGGAAGCCTTCGCGCGCGACCCCGAAGCCGTGCTGGGCTTTTACAACGCCCGCCGTGCGAAGCTCGCCGGCGGCGGCATCGCGCCCAACGCCGCCCATGAGGCGTTGGCCAGATTGGAAGCGGACTGGCCGGGGCCGGTGCTGGTGGTGACCCAGAACATCGACGACCTGCATGAACGGGCGGGCAGCAGGAACCTGATCCACATGCACGGCGAGCTGTTGAAAATCCGCTGCCTCGCCTGCCATGAGATTATCGCTTGGCGCGACGACATTACGACTGCCACCGCCTGTCCCCATTGCGCCGAAACGGGCGGCCTGCGTCCGCACGTGGTGTGGTTCGGCGAAATGCCGTTGCAGATGGAGGCCATCGCCGCCGCGCTCGATGCCTGCGGACTGTTCATTTCCATCGGCACCTCGGGCAACGTTTATCCGGCGGCCGGATTCGTGCAACAGGTGCGGGGCCGGGCGCACACGCTGGAACTCAACCTGGAACCTTCGGAAGGCGCAACCCTGTTCGCCGAAAGCGATTACGGGCCGGCGACCGGGATCGTGCCCCGGGCGGTGGAACGGATATTGTCGGAAGGCTGGTGAGACATGGCCGGGTATATTCTTTAAGTTTGCATATCAATAAGTTTGCATATCAATAAGTTTGCATATCAATAAGTAGAACAGCCATGGAATTACCCGTTGACCTGATCGCCATTATCGCCGGTTGCGCCATTATTCTGATCGGCGCCATCGTCCAGACCGCGACCGGGATTGCCGCCGGCATCTTGACGGTGCCGGTATTGTTTATGATCGATCCGATCTTTGTCCCGGGACCGATGTTGATTTCAAGCCTGTCGCTTATTTCCATTATGACGTGGCGGGGGCGGGCGCGGATCGAATACCGGCGGCTCAACATTATACTCGTGGGGGCCGCGATTGGCGCCGCTCTGGCCGCCGCCGTGCTCAGCGCCATCTCCGCTGATGGCTTCAAGTTGATATTCGGCGTGTTGCTGTTGGTTGCCGTGAGCGCCAGCGCCTGGGGGCACACGATTCCCGTGAACAAGAGGTCCATGTTCTTGGCCGGAATCACCGCGGCCTTCATGGGAACCATCGCCGCCATTGGCGGCGTGGTGTTTGGGCTTTTGTATCAGAGGGAAATTGGTCCCGTTATGCGCGCCACCCTGGCATATCTTTACCTGACGGTGACGACTGTCATGCTTGGATTTATGTGGTTGGCGGGAAGCCTGGGGTGGCCGGAAGTCAAAGCCGGGGTTGTCTTGTTGCCGGGCTGGATTCTGGGGTACTTCCTGGCCGAGCGGTTGTCGGCCTTTCTTGATGGTGGGTATTTGCGGGTCACCATTCTCTCGTTTTCCGGGGGCAGCGCGTTGTTCCTGATCGCGCAGAACCTGTAAGGGGGTCTCTACCAGCCCACAAGGCGGGCGCCGTCGAATTCCCCGAGGCGGTTTTGCGCCATTACCCGACCGACCGACTTGACATAGGCTTCCCGATCCTCGGCGTACACTGAAAGGTGCGGGACCAGGTCGCCGCCCCGGGGGGCGCCGTGTTCCCGTCGGCTTTTCTCCCGAGCCCGGCGGAGCGCCGCGTAGGCGGGATGGGTGTTGAGGTTGTACATGTAGGATTGCACCGAGTGGGAAATGGACGCGAATCCCAGAACCCGGAAACTGCCGTCCGCATCGCGGGGCTTGATGCCGGGGTCATCAGAATTGAACGTGCGCTCACCGAAAAAACTGTTGCCTTCGCGCACGAAGCGGGATGTCCCCCAACCGCTTTCCACCGCCGCCTGGGCCAGGGCCAGGGAAACCGGGATGATATCGATTCGCCGCAGCAGGGTTTCGCGATTCCCATCGTCAACGCCGAAGCGGGGCCCCAGTTCCTTCGCCGCCGTATCCGGGGAACGCCGAACGGTTTCGCGCAGCAGCAATAGCCGTTGGTTTTCCCGGATCACCAGGGGCAGAAGGATGCGGAGGAAGGCGGCCTTGCGTTCCTTGTTGTCGGTGATGTTGCCGAAGTCGACGGCGATGGCGTCGATGAACGGCGCCACCACCAGGCCGGTGCGCCGGACCCGGTCCAAATCGTATCCCGGCACCGAGTCCAGATCGACCAGCGTATGCTCCTCGCGTACGGGAAACATAACGGCGGCCAAGGCAAGCAAGGTCAGCACGATCCCGAGGACGAGGGCTTTAAAATATTCTTTCCTGGCCATGAGAAGTCCGGTTGATTGGAGGGTCACGCTTTGGCGGCACACGACTTTCGTTATCATAGCCGGTGGATGGAACCTATATAAGCTGATAAGGCTGCCGAACAGGCCACCCTTGTAAAAGAAATGCGATGAAAGATCTGACCGCCCTGCTGAACCAAGTCCGCGCCTGCGATCTGTGCCGCGATCACCTGCCCTTGGGACCGCGCCCAACGTTGCGGGCATCCGGGACGGCCCGCCTGCTGATCATCGGCCAGGCGCCGGGAACCCGGGTGCATGAAACCGGCGTGCCCTGGAACGACCGCTCCGGCGACCGGCTGCGTGCCTGGATGGGGATCGGACCGGAGAGGTTTTACGATGAGTCCCGTATCGCCATCGTTCCCGTGGGTTTCTGCTATCCCGGTCGGGACAAAAACGGCGGCGACAAGCCACCCCGGCCCGAATGCGCGCCCCATTGGCATCCCCGCCTTCTGCCGGCGCTGACGCAGGTCCGCTTAACCCTGCTGGTGGGATCCTACGCACAGGCCTATGTGTTAAAAGAAAAACGACGGAAGAGCCTGACCGAAACCGTCCAGGCATGGCGGGACTACCTGCCGGAGACCTTCGTGCTGCCCCATCCCAGCTGGCGCAACACCGCCTGGCTCAGGAAAAATCCTTGGTTTGAAGAGGATCTGGTGCCCCATCTCCAACGCCGGGTGAGACTACAGGTGGCCGATGAACCCGAAATCCGCATAAGATCAACTGCCTGATCCTTTTTAAGGGTATTTTATTCAGATTTCGCCATAGTAGCGCTGTGCCCGGCACTTGCGTAGAGGCACCGTGCCGGGCTCTCGGGCCTGCTTCGGGATCATGGGAACACCCGCAATGGACGCCGTTTCGGAACACCATCTGCTGCGCCGCCTTGCTTTTGACAATCCGTGGTGGGATTTCAGTTCCGACACGGAAATCCGCTTTCGCCACCCGCCCAAGCGGGCCTTCTATCCCGCATTCGCCGAACAGGTTCTGGCCAGGGAAACCGGCGAAGCCCTGGTGCTGGCCGGATCCCGGGGCACCGGCAAGACGGTGATGATCCGCCAGATGATCGCGCAGTTGATCGAAAGCGGTGTTGCGCCCCGGTCCATTCTCTATGTGGGCATGACCACGACCAGCTACATTTTCAAGGAACTGGACCAGCTGTTCGGTCTTTTTTGCGCCCGCCACGGCCATCAACCGACGGCCAGCCTTTATGTGTTTTTCGACGAGGCGCAATACGGCCGCGACTGGCGGACCGCGCTGACCGCCCTGGCCCGGGCCCTGCCCCGGACCCGGTTTGTCGCCGCCGTCTCGGCGGAAGCGCCGGCGCTTACCCCCCGGGAGGCGCCCGACGGAATGACGGTGCAGATCCTGCCGCCGCTGACCTTTGTGGAATTCCTGCGCTTTCGCGGCAACGAGGAGAAGCTGTTCGGTCCCGGCGCCGGCAAGCCCCAAGGCAAGGCGGTGTTCCGGGAGACGGCGCTTGCGTTGCTGAACGCCGAGTTCCACCGTTATGTCAACTTCGGCGGGTTTCCCGAAGGCATCCTGCATTCATCCACCGACGCGCCGGCACCCACTTTCATCCGTGACACCCTGATTGATCGCGTGCTGCATCGAGATCTGGCGGGCCTCGCCGGTATCAGCGACACCCGGGAGCTGAACCGGCTGTTCGTCGAGCTGGCGCTCAACAGCGGTCGGGAAGTGGGCATCGAAAGCCTGGCGAAAACCACCGGCATTGCCAAAAACACGGTGCGCAAATACCTGACCTTTCTCGAACACGCTTTCCTCATCCGCCGGGTCGACCGTGTCGACGGCAAGGCCAAACGGTTTCAGCGCGCCGTCACCTTCAAGGCTTATCTCACCTCGCCCAGCCTGCACGCGGCCCTGTTCGGCCCTTCGGATGTGGAGGGGGAAGATTTTCCCGGGCTCGCGGAAACGGCGCTGGCGGCGCAATGGCCTTATGATGCGGATGCCGGTGAACTGGTATATGCCA
>JAOUPW010000165.1 GCA_029879665.1 Rhodospirillales bacterium
CGGGCGCAGATTCTTGCGAGGACGCGGACTCTTCGACCTGCGCCTGCTGATCAAGACCAACCTGCTCGGCAGCCTGTTGAATCTGGGCTTGCGCCGCAGCCGCAATCTGCTCCTGCTGAATCTGCTGTTGCTGAACCTGAACGGCAACGTTTGAACTTGCAGTCGTCGGGTTGATGGCCATTGTTTTTGCTCCTTGTAATCCGCGTTCTTTCTTTCGTCCGGACTTCATTCACGCGCACGCGCCGGAAGCGGAAAACTTCATTATCATCTGTGGATAACTGTAAGGCTGCACGGAGGAAAGCACAATCAAAAAATTCAATTAAATCAGATATATAAGGAACAATTTTATGTAAATTTTCTGGGTTAATCCCATATGCAAGATTGCTGTACGCATCTTGTAATTATTTCAAGCCCGTACGCGTTTTATCAAGCCACGGCATGTGGTTTAAAAAAAATTAGACAAAATTTTTCATAAAATTTTACTGAATACGGGGCGATGCCGAAGCGCCTCGGGTCTCGAAGAACATCTCTCAGGAAAGCAAAACGGCGACACCCGGCAATTCCTTGCCTTCCAGCCATTCGAGAAAAGCGCCACCCGCGGTCGAGATATAGGAAAACCCGTCTTCGACACCGGCGTGAGCCAAGGCCGCCACCGTGTCGCCGCCACCGGCAACACTGAGCAACTTGCCTTCGCGGGTTAGCCGCGCCGCGGCTTGCGCAACGGCGTTGGTGCCGGCATCGAAGGGTTCGATTTCAAATGCACCGAAGGGCCCGTTCCAGACCAGAGTCTTACACGCCTCGAGCCGCGCCGTCACATCGGCGACTGAAGCCGGACCCACGTCCAGCATCATGGCGTCAGGCGGAATCGCATCCAGCTCCACGGTTTCATTTTCTGCTCCGGCTTTGAACTCCCGAGCGACGACAGCATCCTTGGGCAGAACGATTTCACAGCCGGCTTTTTCCGCTGCCGCCATGATGTCGAGCGCGGCGCTCGCCATTTCGTGTTCACAGAGCGACTTTCCCACATCGAATCCCTGGGCATGCAGGAAAGTGTTGGCCATTCCGCCGCCGATAATCAACATGTCCACTTTCTGGGTCAGATGGCCGAGAACTTCCATTTTGGTCGAGACCTTGGCGCCGCCGACCACGGCGGCGACCGGGTGCTGGGGATTATCCAGGGCTTTGCCGAGGGCTTCCAGTTCGGCCTGCATCAGCCGGCCGGCGGCTGACGGTATCAAACGCGCGATGGCTTCGGTCGAAGCGTGGGCGCGATGGGCGCAGGAAAAAGCATCGCCGATATAGATATCTCCCATCCGAGCGAGCTTCCTGGCAAATCCTTCGTCGTTCATTTCCTCTTCGCCATGAAACCGCAGGTTCTCAAGCATGGCGATGTCGCCGTCCTTCATGGTGGCAACGGCTTTTTCCGCCTTCGATCCGATGGTATCGGCGATAAAGAGCACTTCCCGGCCCTTCCCCAGGTCCAGCACTTCTGTCAGGGCTTCGGCCACGGGTTTGAGGGACAGTTCCGGCACCACCTTCCCTTTGGGACGGCCAAGATGGGACAGCACAACAACCTTCGCGCCCTTGTCCATCAGTTCGATCAAGGTCGGCGCCGTACGCTCCAGACGCGTCAAATCGCTAACCCGGCCGTCCCGCATGGGGGCGTTGAGGTCGGCCCGGATCAGGACTGTCTTGCCGGCGACATCCAATTGGTCGATGGTTTTTATTTTTCCTTTGATTTGATTCATGGAAAGCCCTCTTGAATAATCGGCGACGTCAGCCCTGAAACCCGGAACAAAAAATCCCGGCTGGGACAGGAGGCCGATCCTTATACCCCGGAACGTCCCAGGACGCACAGGAAGAATTCCCGGCTACCACACCACCACGACAACCGCCGCCGCGGCAAGAATTAATGACGTTGCCAGCCGGAAGATCCCCACTTTTTCTATTTTAAGCGTATCGCCCGTAACGGAAATATTTTTTTCCCCCGTCCACATGGCGCGGACGAGATTTTCTCCGGCCAATAATGAATCAACCAGCACGCCAGCCACATGTGCCGCAATCAAACCCCATAATACGGCGTTCAATACTTCGTGCACCTCTTCCAATCCATCCGCCAGCCAAGGCTCGACAATATGAGCCCAGGGGCCCGCTTCGCCTTCTTCCCCGGCAAACAGACCGGTCCCTATCAGCAGCGACAACACCGTCAGAAGGGCGACGATCATCCAACCCCCCAAAGGATTGTGCCCAACGTGCCGGGACGGAGAAAGACGCAGCAAGCTGAGCGCTTGATCGCGCACCGCCGGCCAAGGATGGACGAAATCCGAAAATCGGGCATGACGAGTGCCGAGCACGCCCCAAGCCAGACGGAAAACGACAAGCGCCAAGACCGCGTAACCGACTCCCAGATGCGTCCAGAACAACTCGTCGCCGGCTTCGCCCGTGATCCATCCCAGAACCACCAACACCACCAGAGTCCAGTGAAATACTCGGGTCGGTAGATCCCATACCCGGATTGACGTTGTTTTTTCTGTCGATGACTCGACCATGATCAAACCGTACATCAAAATCACGGCATATTTAGGGCCGTCTATTCCGGATAATATTATTTGGCGTTCTTTTGCAAAACTTCGACGCGGGCTTCGGCCGCCTTCGCCTTTTCCGTTTCCCCCAAAACCCGGTAGGCGTTGGCCAAACGCTGCCAACCCTGAAGATCATCCGGGGCATCCTTCAGCCGGTCGGCAAGGCGGGCGACCATGGATCGGATCATGGCGTCACGTTCGGAGTTCGACATCTGGGCGGCGGCGTCCACGTCAGACTGGCTGGGACCGGGCGCGCTGGGCGGCGAGGCCGTGGGGATGGGCGCCTCTTTCTGTGGAATGGCTTTGGCAAGTTCCTGAGCTTCCAGAGTCGGCTTGACCGCCCCCGATTCCAAGCCGAGTTCCTGTTCGGCACGGGCAATCTGCTCGCGGACGGGCTCAAGCCAGGGCGCATTCCCGGGGGAGACGTGAACCAGATCCACCCAACCCTGTAAGGCGCCTCGGGTATTTCCCTTTTGGGCCAGATCCACGCTCAGGTAATAACGCGACTTGGGCTCATAAGGATCGGCACCCATGGCGACCTGGAATGCGCGCCGGGCTTCTTCTGAAATTTCCCCCTTGCCCGCCATCATCAAGGCTTCGCCGTAGCTGGCGACGATGTCGGGACGATCCTTGCCGGCGATCCGAGCCTGTTGGTAACTCTCCGCCGCGTCGGAAAAACGTTTAAGGCCCATGTAACTGCGGGCCAGCAACAGCCAACCGTCAAGATCGTCCGGTTTTTCTTTCATGCGTTGGGCAAGTTTGGCGACGAGGTTTCCCATTTCGGGAGCGTCTTGTAGCGACCCCTTCGCGTGCTGGACCTGGGGAGAGATCGTCCGCCCGGCTAACGGCTGATCCGGCTCACTGGGCGAGCCGAGCAATAGGTAAATTCCAAGCGCCCCCACCGGAATACATATGGCGAGAACGGCGACTAGGGCGTTGTTGACGGCGGATGACACCGGGCGGGTCCCGGCGCCGACCTCGGCGTCTGCGGCCAGCATGCGGCGCTGTATTTCAATCCGCGCCGCAACCGCTTGCTCGTCGGAAAGAAGTCCACGTTCCAGGTCGCGTTCGACTTCTTTCAATTGGTCTTCATAGACCGCGAGATCATAATCGCCTCGGGCCGGAACCGCTCCGCTTTTCCCACGCACCAACGGCAAGAGGAGAAACAGCAACCCGACCAAGGTTAAAACGGCAATCACGATCCATAGAGCAGTCACTTGGAGGTATCCTTCATCAGTTCATCCAACCGTCGTTTTTCATCGAAGCTCAACGGCGGCGGCGCCTTGACCGTCCCCGCCCCAACCCCCGCGCCGGCGCGGCGGTAGTACAGGAAGACCGCCAGCAGCGCTAAAATGAAAATCAGCGCCGGCCCGAACCACAGGGCATAGGTGGCCAGCTTGAACGGCGGCTTCAACAGAACGTAATCGCCGTAGCGCGACACCATATAGGCGATGACCTCGGAATCGGCATCCCCACGAACCAGCCGTTCGCGCACCAGGACGCGCATGTCGCCGGCAAGTTCCGAATTGGAATCGTCGATCGACTGGTTCTGGCAGACAACGCAGCGCAGGTTTTTGCTGATCTCACGGGCGCGTTTTTCCAACACCGGATTGGCGAGAATTTCGTCCGGTTCCACCGCGCCAACCGGGCCCACCGTAACCAACAGCAATAAGGCGGCCAGAATCAATTTCATTTCGCCATGTCCTTTTTTTCCTGACGCAGATGCTGAATAACCGGCCACATTTCATCGTTCCAGATTTCCTCATCGACAATGCCGATCCGCTTGTAGCGGATGATGCCGTCCTGATCGACGATGAAGGTTTCCGGCGCGCCGGTCACACCAAAGGCAATGGCCGCCTTGCTGTCGGGATCGTCACCGATCAGTGTATAGGGATCGCCGCGCTGCTCCAGCCAGCGGGGGCCGTCATCGCGGTTCTGTTCACGCCAGTCGATGCCGTAAATGGGCACCAGTCCTTGGTGCTTGATTTTCATGAGAAAGGGATGTTCGACCAGACAGGCGGTACACCAAGAACCCCAAATATTGACAAGCGATACTTGGCCCTTGAGGTCTTCGCTGGAAAAGCCGCGTTCGTAGCCCTTGATCGGCTTGAGGTCGAACGGCGGCACCGGCTTGTTGATGAGAACCGACGGGATTTCCTTGGGGTTGAGCGTCAGGCCGACGGCGAAATAGACGGCCAAGACAAGGAACACCGCGACCGGCAGAAAATAGAACAGACGTTTCATGCTTTCGGTCTCACGCTTCAGCGGCGACGGGTGACGCCGTCCGCGTTCGCTGCGGCGCGCCGACACGGTGACGCCGGTCGCTGAGGCTGATGGCGCTGCCCCCGACCATGATCAGAAGGCCGGCCCAGATCCAGACGATCAGGGGATTGAAAAAGATCCGGGTAACATAGCCGCCGGTCTTTTCATCCGGGTCGCCGATCACCACGTACAGGTCGCCCAGGAAGGTGCTGTGGATGGCGGCCTCGGTGGTGGGACGTCCCTGCACCGGGTATTTTCGGTTTTCCGGAATCAGCGTCACGATCTGCTTTCCGTCCTTGCGCACGGTGAACCGCCCCTCGGTGGCGAAATAATTGGGGCCCTGGGTCTCGCGCACGTTTTCGAAGGTGTAGTCGTAACCGGCGACGGTGACCATTTCACCCGGCTTCATCACCTGCACGCTTTCCACTTTCCATGCGGCCGCACCGACCATGCCGGCGACCGCGATGCCAAGCCCGGCGTGGGCGATGGTCATGCCCCAGGTGGCGCGGGGCAGGCCCATCAGCCGCCGGAGCGAATCCAGCGGGAGAGAACTGAACAGCTTGATCCGGTCGGCCAGTTCGGCCAGCGTGCCGAAGATCAGCCACGCCGCCATGCCCATGCCGAGTACGGCCAACAGCGGACC
>JAOUPW010000166.1 GCA_029879665.1 Rhodospirillales bacterium
GGGCGCATTCCTGATCTTCGCCCGCGAAGTTGCCTATGGTCTGGTTATTGGCCTTACCTGGGGACATTTCGTGATCGATTCCCGTGTCTGGAAACTACGCTTATCCGAGTCCCGGGCGTATGTTTTTAATAAATTCTCCTTCATGTTTTAATTCATCCCGGAGGAAAGAACGAAAATGGACCTTGGAATCAAGAATAGACGCGCACTAATCCTGGGCGCCAGCAAGGGTCTGGGCTACGCCTCGGCCCGGGCGCTCGCCGGTGAAGGCGTTGCCGTCGCCCTCAGCAGTTCCGATCTCGGCCGCGCCCGGACGGCGGGGGAAAAAATCGCCGGCGAAACCGGAGCCACCGCCGTTCCCTTGCTGGGGGATGTCTCCAATCCCGACAACATGAATGTTCTCGCCCGCGAGGCGCAACAGGCCCTCGGCGGGCCCATCGATATTCTGGTCAACAACCACGGCGGGCCCCCGCTGGGCGCCGCCATGGACCTGCAGGAAACGGACCTGATCGAGCAGTTCAACAAGATGGTGGTCAGCCTCATCCGCCTGACCGGCCTGCTGGTCCCGGACATGATCGCTCAACACTGGGGGCGGATCATCACCATCGGCTCTCAGGGCAACATTCAGCCCCTGCCCAACATGGCGCTTTCCAACACCCTGCGCTCGGCCATGGTCGGTTACACCAAGACCCTGGCCAACGAGGTGATCAAAGACAATGTCACCGTCAACATCGTCGCCCCCGGTGCGGTGCTGACCGACCGCACCCGCTCCAGCGCCGAATTCAATGCCAAAAAAAGAGGCATCACGCCGGAAGAAATTCTTGCCGAACGGGAACAAAAACTGATCGGCGGCAAATACGGCAAGCCCGAGGACTTCGGCGCCATGGTCGCCTTCCTTTGCAGCCAATACGCCGGGTATTGCACCGGCGGCATCTGGCGATTCGACGGCGGCAACATCAAGAGCATCGTTTAGGATTGATTTGCTCATGCAAAAGCCTTCGATTGGAACCGGCATGGATGAAGATGAAATTCGTCTGACCAGTTTCTCCCACGGCGGCGGTTGCGGTTGCAAGATCGCGCCGGCGGTGTTGAACAAGATTCTGGCCAAGCTGCCCGGAGAATTCGCCAACGCAGCCCTGCTGGTCGGCACGGAAAGCAGCGATGACGCCGCCGTATACCGCATCAACGACCGCCAGGCCATCGTCGCCACCACCGATTTTTTCATGCCCATCGTCGACGACGCCTTCGATTTCGGCCGCATCGCCGCGACCAATGCCTTGTCCGACGTTTACGCCGTCGGCGGGCGCCCGGTGTTGGCGCTGGCCATCGTCGGCATGCCGGTGGACCGGTTGCCGGTCGAAACCATCCAGAATATTCTTGCCGGCGGCGCCGCCGTCTGCGAAGCGGCGGGGATTCCCATCGCCGGCGGCCATTCCATCGACTCCCCGGAACCCATCTACGGCCTGGCCGCCATCGGCCTGGTCGACCCCGATCACGTCAAGCGCAACAACAGCGCGCGCGCAGGCGACGTCCTGATTCTGGGCAAGGCGCTGGGCATCGGCATTCTCAGCGCGGCGATGAAAGGCGGAACCCTCGATGGGCCGGGATACGCCGAAATGATCGAAACCACCACCCGGCTCAATTCCGTGGGCGCCGATCTTGCCGAAATCGGCGGCGTGCACGCCATGACCGACGTTACCGGGTTCGGCCTTCTCGGGCATTTGCTGGAAGTTTGCCGCGGTTCCGGCCTCGCCGCCCGCCTCGACATGGACAATATCCCCATCCTGCCCCAGGCGCGGGCGTTGGCGATGAACGGTTTGAACACGGGCGCCGCCGGCCGCAACTGGGAAAGTTACGGCCACGACGTCACCCTGCCTGGGAATTTGAACGATTGGCAACGGAACATCCTGGTCGACCCGCAAACCAGTGGCGGGCTGCTGGTTTCATGCCACCCCGATGAGGCTGAGCGCGTGCTGGGGCTTTTCCACGATCAGGGCTATCCCCACGTCACCGTGATCGGCGCCCTGGAAGCAGGCGCCGCCGGGGTTACCGTCAGGGGGTAGAGGCCATCTTCCGCCCGATCCACCCGGCGACGGCTTCGCCCAACCCATGGGGATCGTCTTCCTGAATGTAATGCTTGCCCTTGAGTGTCACCTCTTCCTGATTGGGCCAGGCGCGGCAGAATTCCCGGTTGCGGCCGATCAGGGCGTGACCGTCGGAGGTATTGATGAACAGCTTGGGCAGGTCCGTGCTCGCCGCCAGCCAATCGGCATAGGCCTGCACCCGGTCGTGGTTGTCGGCGGGGTCACCGTCGAAGGGAATTTCGCGGGGCCAGACGAGGGTCGGCAGCCGGTCTTCCTGTGATATATAAGGCCGGCGGTAAGCGTCCATTTCGGCTTCCGTCAGCCCCCGGGCGACGCCGTTGGGCAGTACGTTCTCGATAAACAGGTTTGCTTCCATGGCTTGCCGCAATCCGTCTTCGGTACGGAAGCCGCGAAAACGGTTTTCGTAGGCTTCCGGCAGGTCCTTCCATTTGCGCGGCTGGACCATGGCTTCCATGTAGCAGATGGCGGCCACCCGCTCCGGATTTCGGCGCGACCAATCGAAGCCCAGCGCTGCGCCCCAGTCCTGCAACACGAAAATGATTTCCCCTTCCGGCAACACGGCATCGAACCAGGCATCCAGATAGCGCGCGTGGTCGCCATAGCGGTACCCGCCGCCCGGCATCTTTCCCGAATTGCCCATGCCCATCAGGTCCGGCGCCAGACAGCGGCCCAAGTGTTCCAGATGAGGCATGACGTTGCGCCAGATATAGGACCAGGTCGGGTTGCCGTGGATGAGCACGATGGGCCGGCCTTTACCGGAGTCCAGGTAAGCCATTTCCGAATCCAGCACCGCCACCTTTTGTGACGGATAAGGATTGTCCGCCGGAATTTCCTGTTCGGTCATTGTGAAGCCTCCAAGTTTGCGTACCACTCGGCCAGGGCGCGGCCGATGTCGTCGGGTTTGTCTTCGTGCACGTAATGCAGGCCCGCGACCGTGACTTCCCGTTGGTTGGGGAAGGTGCGCACATGATCGAGAATCTTTCCCTTCAGCACCGCCCCCGGCTCGCAATGGATGAACAGCTTGGGCAGGGGCGAGGCCGCCATCCAGGCGTTGTTGGCCTCGATCACCGCCAGCACATCCGCCGGTTCGCCTTCCACCGGGATTTCCCGGGGCCAGGTCAGGGTCGGGCGTCGGTCCTCGCCGGGATTGCGGTAAGGACGCCGGTATTCGTTCCATGCGTCTTCCGGAAGATCGCGCAGGATCATGGCGGGAAGAATTTTTTCGACGAAATGGTTTTGCTCCAACACCAACGCCTCCCCTTCCCCGGAGCGGAAGCGGCGCATTAAATCGGAAACTTTCGGCGGCCAGTAGTCCCAGCCGAAATTACCCATCACCCCTTGGGTGTAGGCGACGGCCTTGACCGCGCCCGGGTGGGTGCGGGCCCAGGTCAGCCCCAGTTGCGCGCCCCAGTCGTGCATCATCAGGGTGACGTTTTCGCCGATGCCGAGCGCATCCATAAATGCATTGATGTAGGTCTGGTGTTCGGCCAAACGGTAAGATCCGGGTCCGGTATTTTCCAGCTTCTCGGAATCCCCCTGCCCGATGTTGTCGATGGCGATGCAGCGCGCCGCCCCCTCCACATGGGGAATGATATTCCGCCACATATAAGAAGACGTGACGTTGCCGTGAAAGAAAACCATGGGATCGCCGGGGCCACCGGTATCCACATACGCCATGCGGCGGCCGAGCACCGTTATTTTCTTTTTTTCGTAGCGCATATGCGATGGAATGTCCGTCACGCCCCTACCCCTTGTTTTCATCTCTCGGTCACATTTCGGACGTTGGACAATATCACGCTTTTGAATATTGTGTCAGTGTCATTCCGGATCAGATTAAACTAAAGGAGCCGAGCCCGTGACCCGTGTTGCCATTCTTGACGATTACCAGAACGCCGCACTCACTGCCGCCGACTGGCACAGCCTTCACGATACGAAAGTCACCGTGTTCACGGAATATATGGACAACGAGGACACCGTCGCCGAGGCGCTTCAGCCCTTCGACGTCATCGTCGGCATGCGCGAACGCACGCCCTTTCCCAAATCCCTGATCGACCGGCTGCCCAACCTCAAGCTGCTGATCACCACCGGCATGCTCAACCGTTCCTTCGATATGGACGCCGCCCGCGCCCGGGGCATCACCGTCTGCGGCACCCGCATGCCCGGAGTGTCGGCGTACGAACTGGCCTGGGCCATAATCATGGCCCTGAGTAAAAAACTGGTGGAGGAAAACCGCGCCATGCATGAAGGCCGCTGGCAGGAAGGCATCGGCTTCGAACTCAAGGGCAAAACCCTGGGCATCCTCGGTCTGGGCAACCGCGGCATCGAGATGGCCCGGCTCGGTAACGCCTTCGGCATGAAGGTCATCGCCTGGAGCCAGAACCTGACCGACGAGCGCGCCACCGAACATGGCGCGACCCGGGTGGACAAAGATGATCTATTCCGGCAATCGGATATTCTCACCATCCAACTGGTGCTGGGCGACCGCACCCGGGGGATCGTCGGCGTTCGCGAACTAGGCCTGATGAAGCCGACCGCCTATCTGGTCAACACCTCGCGCGGACCCATCGTTGATGAAAAGGCGCTGATCCAGGCGTTGAAAGAAAAGAAAATCGCCGGCGCCGGCCTCGACGTCTATGACGTCGAACCCCTGCCCGCCGATCACCCCCTGCGCGGTTTGGACAATGCCCTGCTTACCGGGCACACCGGATACGTGGTCGAGGAACTTTTTACCGTCACCTACGGCGATGCGGTGGAAAACATCCAAGGCTGGCTGGACGGCAAGCCGGTGCGGGTGCTGAACGATAAATAACCGGAATCATTCCGAACGCGGGCCCGCGGTTACCGTAAACGTGGCCTTGGCCAAGGTGTGCTGGTAGATAAAAAATCCCGCCAGCGCGGCGGTCGCATTTTCCGGCGCATCCAGTTTATCGACATCCAGGGCATGAACGGTGAAGGTGTAATTGTGCTTGCGGCCGACGGGCGGACAGGGGCCGGCATACCCCGGAACCCCAAAATCCGTATTGCCCTCGACCGTCCCTTCAGGCAAAGAATCCGCCGGCAATTCCGTCGTCCCGGCGGGAATATCATACACAACCCAATGCCAAAAGCCGCTGCCGGTCGGCGCGTCTTTGTCATAGAAGGTGACCGCGAAGCTCTTTGTCGCTTCCGGCGCGCCGTTCCATTTCAACACCGGCCGCTCGTTGGCGCCGGTGCAGCCAAAATCATTCAGGTATTGAGTTGAAGAAATCGGCGAATTTTCTTTCAACGTCGGACTGGTCAAGGAAAATTCTTTCTGAAGAGTCTTGCTCATTTCTGTCTCCTCGCGAGGGATTGCGTGCAGCTCGGGGA
>JAOUPW010000167.1 GCA_029879665.1 Rhodospirillales bacterium
GGTTGGTCATCTCAAGATAGGAGGCAAGACCGATACCCCGGTAAATTCCCCGATGGCGCAATTGTAATTGCGCTTCCCGCAGGGATTGATAATCCATCATCTCCAGCAAACGGTTCATGCATGCCCGTTGCGACAAGGCTTCCAGCATGGGCCCGCTGGGAAGCCTGTAAGGGCAAGCCCCTTCGTCAATGTAGTTGCGCATGCGAATCTCGGCAGGATCCATATCCAGGGCGCGCGCCGCCCGATCCACCATACCTTCGGTTACACTGCAGGCGATGGGATGGCCAACCGAGCGATACTGTCCCAACGGCGCCTTGTTCTGAAACACGACCCGGCTTTTGCCCCGATAATTTACTGCCGCGTAAGGTCCACCTGTCAGATTTAAAACATGCTTGGTTTCATTGACGCTTCCCCGGGGGTAGACGGAATAGGCACCAGCACCGCACAGATCGTCCACATCCCAGGCTTGGAAATCACCGTTATTGCTAAGGGCAAGCCGGACCTTGACCGTGTGCTCGCGGGAATGATTGTCGGAAACGAAGGATTCTATTCGATCCGCCACATGCTTCACCGGGCGTTTGAGCAGGATCGAAAGCGCAGCCGTTGCCATTTCATCGCCATAGATGTGAATCTTCAGGCCGAAACCGCCGCCCATATCCGGAACCCTGACCCTAATTTTCCCTTCCGGAATGCCAAGATGCTTGGCAAAAAGGTACTGCATCATATGCGGGGCCTGGCTCGACATATAAACATTCAAGGTCTTGTCGCCGGAATGATAATCACAAAGGATTGACCTGGGCTCCAGGCTGGCGGGGGTTACCCGTTCCATCTCGAACGTTTCCTCGATCACATGATCCGCCTGCTCAAATACCCGATCCACGTCGCCAGACTGCCCTTCCCGCGAAAAACAAAGATTGTCTCCGAGTTCGGGATGAATCACCGGCATACCAGAGGAAAGCGCCGTTTCCTTATCGGCAACGACGGGCAGATGCTCCCAGTCAATCTCCACCCGTTCTACCGCATCTTCGGCTTCGGCCCGGGTGGCAGCGACAACCACCGCAACCGGTTCACCCTGCCAATTCGCCTTGTCGACGGCCAGCGGTGGCTGCTTTGCCGACTTCATGGACGGCATGTGGGTGAGAACTCCTTCCCAGGGAACCACCAGGTCGACAAAATCACGACCGGTCATCACCCTAACCACCCCGGGCGAAGCTTCGGCGGCGGCCGTATCTATGGAAACGATGCGAGCATGAGCATGGGGACTGCGCACAAAACAGGCGTGCACCATGCGCGGCAGGGTCATATCGTCCACATAAGTTCCGCAACCCTCGACAAGTCGGCGCGCATCGAGACGTGCAACTCCCTTCCCGATCAGGCTGTCGGGTCGATCCAGAAACGATTCCGGGGGCTGATTCATAATACTAATTCTTTTTGCCACTGGCTCATAATTCACTTGATAGCATCGATGATGGATTGATACCCGCAATGGTTTGATGCAACACGGACCGGAACAAGCGGGGCTCTATCAAATCCCGTAACAAAAATAGTGGCAACATGTGATTTAGCCGGAGCGCGGGAAGCCCCGGACTCAACAGGAAAAACATAATGAATTCAATATGCACGCTGGAAAAGATGATTTCCTCTTACTCAGGCGGAAGAAGATCTCGATAGGCATGCCAACTGGCATAGCCGATCAGCGGCATGGTGACCATGAGTCCGATGCAAAAGGTTGCCAAGCCGGCGCCGATAAACAGTACAATCAGGCAGGCCCACCCCCACATAACCTTCCAATTTTCGATGACCGAACGGACACTGGTCAGGATTGCGCTCAACACATCTATGTCCCGGTCCATCAGCATGGGGACGGAAATGGCGCTGATGGAAAAAACGCCCATAGCCAAGATACCGCCAACTGCGGTGCCAAGAACCAGAAACGGCAGGCTGGCTTCGGAAAGAAGGGTGCCGGCAACAAATTCATCCAAGGTGTGCGCAGTCTCAACAAAGAAAAGTGCGTAGATCAGAGTCGCAATACGAATCCAGGCCAACATGAACAACATCAAGGCCATCCCCATGAGGGCAATCTGTCCAAGATTTTTTCGCCATGCGGTCAACGCTAAAAAGAGTGTAGCTTTTTCTCCGCGTTCATGGCGGCGACTGATATCGTAAAGACCGACCCCAAGCAAAGGCCCCATAAGCATGAATCCCGCCGCCAGCGGCAACAACAGATAATAAATATTATAATTGAATACATTCACGCCCGTAAAATATCCGACCACGGTAAAAACTGCTCCGTAGGAAACCGAAACACGTGGCGCCCGGACAAAATCCCGCCAACCGGCCATTAACCAGCGCCAGGGAGCTTCCGAGTCCAAGTGGCGTATCTTAAAGGCCTGCGGGTGAAATGATTTGCTCACGACCTACCCCCCCATTTTATTGTACTGATATTTCTTATCCCGTCATTTTTCCGGCCCGTAAAAGACCGATTCTTGCTCAATAGTCAGCCCCTTGTCTACTTCGAGCAAATGAAACTTTACATTACTGCTCCGTTCCTCAAGTCGGTCCTTGGGGACCTTAATAAACAGACGGAAGGTTCCAACTGTATCGGCCTTGACCGGCAGCGTAACTTCATCGATCCAATCGGAAGTATAGCCGATAGCGTTAATCTTAGCGCCTGGCAACCCCCGGGCTGTAAGAATAAAACTTCGTTCCTGGCGGACCATATTCAGGATTTTAAAGGTATATCCATTGCGTACAGATCCGTCCGAAAGGGTCACGAATAGGGGCGAACGGTCGCGCTGCACGTTGATCTCGACGGTTTTTCGGGTGCTAAAATCGAATACCATTATGCCCGAGACGATCAATAGAATTACGGCATAAATCAAGATCCGCGGGCGGAACAGATTAAATCTAGCCGGCTTGCCGGCCTCGCGGTTGATTTGGTTGGAAATTGAATCATATGTGATCAGCCCGCGAGGCAATGCCATCTTGTCCATCACTTCGTTGCAGGCGTCGATACACAATGCGCAGCCGATGCAGCCCATCTGCTGGCCGTCGCGGATATCTACGCCGGTGGGGCAGACATGGCGGCATAATTCACAATCAACGCAATGGCCGCGATTTTCGAAACTGTCTCCTTTTTTCGCAGCCCCGCGTGGCTCGCCCCGCCACGATTCATAGGTAACGATGAGCGAATCTTCATCGAACATGGCGCCCTGAAACCGCGGCCATGGACACATGTAGATACAAAGCTGCTCCCGCGCCCAGCCCGCTAGCAGGTAGGTTGTCGCCGTAAACAGGGCGACGAAACTATAAACAGTGCTTGATACTTCACCGGTGAACAGCTCGCGAGTTACGGTGGGGGCGTCGTTGAAGTACCAGATCCAGGCGCCTCCGGTCAGCACCGAAATGACGATCCATGCCGCGTGCTTGACGATCTTTCGTACCGCCTTTTCGACGGTTAACTTCCCTTCATCCATTTTTATGCGTTTGTTTCGGTCACCCTCGATCAGGCGTTCGACCAGCAAGAAAAGGTCGGTCCATACCGTTTGCGGGCAGGTGAAACCGCACCAGACCCGCCCGGCGAGCGCAGTCACCAGAAAAAGACCGATAGCCCCCAGGATCAATAATCCGGATAGGTAATAAATTTCCTGTGGCCAGATCTCGATCCAGAAGAAATAAAGGCGGCGACCTGGCATATCGACCAGAACCGCTTGGTCCGGCGCGCCGAGCCCCCTATCCCAACGAGCCCACGGGATCATGTAATACAAGCCGAGCAGGACGCCGAGAACAGACCATCTAAGTGTCCGGAAGGTCCCCTTGACCCGCTTGGGATAGATTTTTACGTGCTTGGCGTAAAGGCTGACATTACTGTCGGACTGCCCCCCCTTACGTTTTCGTTTGCCAGAAGGGGTCGGGTCTGGGGAAGGGTTCATAAACGGGCTCGAATACTAAGCGTTAAGATCAAACCTTACCCTGAAATCTCCCCCGAAGGTCCAGGATTGCACGCAATCTTTATGGCAGGGAATGGTATGGATGGAATTGTTAAAAGTCAATTTGCGATGAGAAATCCGTAGAATATGATAGTCTTTTTCGACTCTGATGTCTTGAATGAACTTCCGGGGCTTTTTCTTTCCATGCCCTTTTTCCTTAGCTTTTATGAATGACTTTTTCCGATACCCTTGGCGCTGATGCTCCGTTTTCCGGCCTGTTGGCCACCCTGTTCCTGGTTGGGTTGGCAGGTGGGTTTTCGCACTGCATCGGCATGTGCGGACCTTTCGTCATGGCTCAAGTTGCCGCAAGCCTTGAAAAGGTCCCGGCGAAAAAAATGCGCGAATTGCACCGCCTCACGGGAGGGCTTCTCCTTCCGTATCACCTGGGGCGGATATCCACATATGTATTGCTGGGTGCGGCGGTTGCGACTTTTTCGGGGCGCACGGCCTTTCTTTGGCAAATTCACTGGGTGACCTTTGCCTTGCTTGCCTCGGCGGCGGTCTTTTTCACCATCCAGGGGATCAAAGGGCTTGGCGTCCCCTTGCCCCGCTTCATCGCCGGACGCTCGGCAACGGAAACAGGCCCCGCTCATCTGTTGGGAAAGTTGGCAAAGCCCTTTTTCCAGAACCCAACCGGGCTCAGCGGTTACCTCCTCGGCGTGGTTCTGGGCTTTCTGCCCTGCGGAATGGTTTACGGCGCACTGGCGGCTTCGGCGGCCGCCGGCTCAGGCGCCGACAGCGTGCTTGAAGATGCCCTCCACGGCGCCCTCGCCATGGGGGCATTTGCCCTGGGCACGGTGCCGGCCCTGATGGTAACGGGGGTGCTCGGCCAGTTTGCCGGTATCAAAATGCGCTGGATCATGCGCCGGATCGGACCGGTATTTTTGTTCTTTAGTTCCGGGTTTCTGGTCTACATGGCCTGGCGCGCCGTCGGCGCGATTTAGGCGCTAAGGTCAACCGCCTTTTCCATCTCCGAAGCCATCGTCATCCTCATCAAAGAGAATCCGGTTGGCAGCGCCCTCCATGTCATCGAACTGACCCGTACGCAGCGCCCACAGGAAGGCGACCAACCCAACGAGCCCCAGCAACAGGGCAATAGGAATAAGATAGATAAGAACACTCACGCTACGGTCTCCGTCATGATTCGCCGTTCCCGTCCCAGGCGAAGCGCGTTGCCGATAACGACGATGGATGATGCCGACATGGCGGCGGCGGCAACCAGAGGCGTTACATGCCCCAACACGGCAAGGGGGATCGTCACCGCATTATACAGCAATGCGAAGGTCAGGTTCTGCTTTATCAGCGATTGTGCGCGGCGGGCCACACGATGGGTCTCCAGCACGGGGGCGAGGCGGTCTCCCTGAAAGACGATGTCGGCGGCGTTGCGGCTAATGTCGGCGGCACGCCCCGGTGAAACGGAGACGTCCGCAGCAGCCAGGGCGGGCGCATCATTGAGG
>JAOUPW010000168.1 GCA_029879665.1 Rhodospirillales bacterium
CGTGTATATTCCGGGCTCGACCTTGGTCGAAGGAACCATGCTCCAGGTGCCGTCTTCGCCGGTGCGGCTCCGCCCAATATACTCATTGTCCAGGTATAATTGCACTATGCCGCCAGGCGGGGCGTGTCCGCCGATATGGATTTCGCCTTTTTCGTCATAATCGACCGCGTCCACGCTCAGCGCCCCGTCGGCAAGTTTCTGTCCCCCCCGGGTTGGTGATTGCAATACGGCGCTTCCGCCCTTGCCTTCGCGCGGAACCTTAAGGACAAGGGATTGCGAATCCTGGGTGGCCGGGCGTCCGGCGATATCCTTGTCGCGTTCCGGTACAACAATAAGAACGTAATTATCGGAACGGCGGGGCGGTCCGTCACCGGATTGCATTTCCAGGCCCAGATGATGATCGCCGGGGGGCAGGGGCGTGTCCGGGATAAACACCCATTCGCCGCGCTCGTTTGCCGTGACTTCGCCGATGGAATTGCCGCCATCGAGAATGGTGACCTTGCTTCCGGGCACGGCCCGTCCGGCGATGACCACCTCGCCGTTGGGTGTTACCCGCGCCACATCAAAGGCGGGAAGAAATTTTTCAGGATTTGCCGTGGGCGGCGGAACCGCCGCCGGGGCGGCGGTCTTGCCGGGCGCGGCCTGTTCAGGGGCAGACCGTATGGTCGATTCCTCGCCGGTCGAAAGAAGACTTAGGATCATGGCGATGACAATGATCGAAGCGCCGATAACGGAAATCCATAACACCCTGTTCACGGTTTTCTCCAGCTTTATCCTGCCGACGGCGAGGCGAACATTCCAACTGTGAGATTAGTACGGTTGGGAAGGGCTGGCAACGGAAGCGACCGAAGACCTACCAATTGCGGTCGTTGTTCTTTGGTTTTGTCGGCTCCAGCACCTGGTTTCGGACGGGGGCAAGGGATCGAAAGTAGGAGATTAATGCGGCAAGGTCGGATTTTTTCAAGCGGCTGGTGGTGTTGTCGATGACTTCCCCCATTCCTCCACCGACAAAGTCGCCGTCGGGAAGCATGCCCAGAGTCAGAAGCGATTCGAGGTCACTTTCCGACCATTTGCCTATCCCCGTTTCCCGATCCGGGGTGAGGTTGGGAACCACGCCCCCTTCGGGCCCTTGGGCGGTGCCGGCAAAATCCATTCCGTTTTTAAATCCACCGAGAAAATTGCGCGGGGTATGACATTCGCCGCAATGACCCAGGGCGCGGGCCAGATATTCGCCGCGCCCGGTTTCCGCCGGCAGGGGGCCAGGACGGAAGTAAAGGGCCTTCCAGATTCCGACCAGAAAACGCCAGCCGAAAGGCGGGTCCGCCTGATGGGGTTTGTTGGGAATACGGCTCGGGGGAAGGGAAAAGATATAGGCCTTGATGTCTAGAATGTCCCGGTCGTTAAGTCCGGTGTAGGCAGCATAGGGAAAGACCGGGAAGTAGTGGCTGCCGTCGGGTGCAATGCCTTGGCGCATGGCGCGCAGGAAATCCTGATCACTCCAACCGCCAATTCCGTAAACGGGATCGGGAGTGATGTTGGGGGCATAAAATATCCCGAACGGGGTTTTCAGCGCCCGCCCGCCGGCGAGAAGCTGGCCCTTATTTTTTTTGTCCGTATGGCAACCGGCGCAACCGGCGGCATCGAACAGATAGTTCCCGCGCGAAAGCGGATCAGCACGGGCTACCGCCGTCCCCGCCAGCAACGTTATCGCGACGAGGACGGAAAAGGTTCGTCCCATGGGGAAGGCTTGTTACTTCTTTTTCTTTTCGCGGAAAGTATCGTGGCAGTTCTTGCAGGATTTCCCGAGGTTGCCGAAGGCGCCGCCAATGGCTTTCATATCTCCGCCGGAAACCGCCTTGGCCATTCCGTCAGCCGCGCTTTGAAAAGACGTCATGGCGCTCTTGAATTCCTCGGGTTTTTGCCAGACCGCGGCCTTGGTTCCGGTTTCGCCGAAGTCGGAGCCTTTGGGAAATACGTTGCCCGCCATATTGGAAAGTCCCGCCATGGCGTCCGCGTGAGATTTCAAATCGCCCTTGTTGACGGTTTTGCCTTTGATGATGTTGGCCATGGCGCCCATGTGACCGCTAATCGCCTTCATAACGGATTTGCGGTAATTTATTTCGCCTTCCTCATCGGCGGAAGCGGGGCCGACGGGCGCCAATACGAACAGTGCGGCAACAAAGCCGGACAGGAAGAAAAAGCGGATCGAAGTCATTTTATATGTCTCCCTTGAATTCAATACCTGTGATAAACCAACCCTGAATTGAGATATGATTAAGGTCTATATATCGATATTTGGATATCGTCGCCAAGGGCCGGCTATTCATATTTTCGTGACTTGAAGGGCCGGTTGTCCATACGCTTTTATTAGTCAGGAGACTAAAAACTTGAGCATTATCAAATCCGTATGCGTTTTTTGCGGATCGCGCAAAGGGGTGGATCCGGCCTTTGATGCCGCCGCCCGCGACTTCGGCGAAATCATTATCGATGAAGGCTGCGATTTTGTTTACGGCGGTGGCAGCATCGGCCTGATGGGGGCGATCGCGGAAACCGTACTCGCCGGAGGCGGCAAGGTCACCGGCGTGATACCGGATTTTCTGACCAAGTACGAAGTCGGCAATCCGGGGGTAACAGAGCTGATCGTGGTAGAAAGCATGCATGATCGGAAACGGATCATGTTTGAAAGGTCCGATGGTTTTGTGATCCTGCCGGGAGGGATCGGGTCTCTGGACGAAATGTTCGAGATTATTTCCTGGAAACAGCTTCAGCAACATTCGAAGCCGGTGGTGGTGTTGAACGTGAACGGATACTGGGATCCGTTTGTGGCCCTTATCGATGCCGTCATCAAGGACGGTTTCGGTCATCACAAGGTCAAGGAATTGTTCACTGTAGTGGATCGTGTGGATGAGGTTTTTCCGGCTCTGCGTTCGGCGCCCGAACCGGATAAGATCGTATTAACAAGCCACCTCTGAGGCGCCTAGCCCTTAATGGGAATCGCAACCACGTTTTCCGGTTCGTCTCCCAAAGCTTCGCGGATGACGTTGACTGTTTTCCTGATATTGATCGGTTTGGTCAGGTAGGCGAAAAAACCGGCCTCCATTCCTTTTTCTATGTCTGTTTTCATGGCATTGGCGCTGAGCGCGAGAACCGGAACGTGGTTGACCGATTTCGAATTCTGGAGACGTTTAAGGGCATCAAACCCGTTTAAGCCGGGGAGCATGATGTCGAGGATGATGATATCCGGTTTCATGGTTTGCGCAATTTCCAGACCCAGTTCCGCCGTGTGTGCCGAGATCATTTCAATATCGGAAACCTTTTCTATGACTTCTTCCATAAGGCGCAGGTTAGCCGGGTTATCTTCGATGTAGAGAAGGGTTCGCGCTCCCGAATGGTTGGTTTCAGATTCGAAAGCAAAATCTTTATGAACTATCTCGATTTCCTGTTTTTTGCCTTTTTCCGTCAGTGGCAGTTCGAACCAGAAGGTGCTGCCTTCGCCGTAAACGCTGTCATAACCGACGGCGCCTCCCATAAGCTCGACCAGTTTCTTGGTGATGGTCAGGCCGACGCCGGTGCCTTCGATCCCGCTGTTTTCCGCATTCAGCCGGTTAAAAGGCTGAAATAGCTCATCTCTACGGTCGTCAGGAATGCCCATGCCGGTATCGGTGATGGAAAAACGAAGCATTCCGCCATTCGTTTTTTCGCAATCACAGGTGATCGAACCGCCCGGCGTATTGTATTTGGCGGCATTGGAGAGAAGGTTCATCATTACCTGCTTGAGCCGGATTTCATCGGCATAAATTTCCGGAAGGGCGCCCATGCAGGTGATGTTGATATCGGTGATGCCGTACTTTTCGGCGATGGGATGAATCTGGGTGGCGCAATTTCTGAAAACATCCATCGGTAACACTTCCGAAATGGATAGGCTGGATGTATCCGATTCGATTTTTGCCAGGTCCAGCACTTCGTTAATCAATTCAAGAAGGTGATTGCCGCTGCTGAGGATGTGATCCAGATATTCCTTTTGCTTCGGCGATAGGATGTTATCGCTCCCAAGCTCCATAAGTTGGCCGAAACCGAGAATGGCGTTCATCGGCGTTCTCAGTTCGTGGCTCATGTTGGAAAGGAAGCTCGATTTGGCGCTGCTGGCTTCCTCGGCCCGTTCCTTGGCCTCCTTCAACTCCTGTGTGCGTATTTCGACACGTTTTTCCAAGTTCGCGTTCAGGTTCAGGATATTGATTTCCGCTTTTTTGATCGCGGTGATATCAGAAGAAACGGCGCCAATTCCCGTGGGCGTGCCGTCGGTGCCGAAAATGGGAAACAGCGAAGAGTTCCACCACTGAGTTTCTTCCGGAGATTTTCCGGATTTGTTGCGGGTTTCCAGGTTGATGACCGGCTTTCCCGTTTCCAGAATTTTCATCATGATCGGGGTGACGTTTTCCGCGATTTCGGGAACCACCTCGGAAAAGGATTTGCCAATATGTTCCTCGGCGGAGATCCCTGCGGTTTCCGCCAGCATTTTGTTGATTTTTACATAGCGCAGATTTTTGTCGAAAAGGACCAGGCCGGCGGGGGCCTCCGTGAAAAAAGCATCCAGGCGGGCTTCGCTTTCGCGTAGCGCCTCTTCGCGAATTTTTAATTCCGTGATATCTGTTCGGACGCCGACGATTTCACCACCCTTTGTGGTGCGGTCGCTAAGGAGTATCCAGCGGTTATTGGAGAGCTTAATTTCAAGCGAATCATTGCCAAGTTGGTGCCTTTTGACGCGTTCGTGGATGAATTCTTTTTTTCGATCAATTTCTTCCGGGTACACTCCGCAGTTTACGCTGTGCCACAGAAGTTCCTCGTATGTCACGCCGGGGACTATTTTTTCCCGAATCTCCGGAAAGGTTTCCCGGTATTTCGAATTGAAAAGAACAAGCCGGTCTTTTGAATCATAAAGCGCAAACCCTTCGTTGATGCTTTCAATTGCATCGGACAAACGTTCCTCGGCCAGCTTGCGCTCTGTAACGTCAAGCATGGTTCCGTCGAGAAATTCCGGGTTCCCATCCTTATCGAAGGTGATTTCTCCCCGTTTATGAACATGGCGCATCTCGCCATCCGGGCGGATGACGCGATGTTCGACATCGTAAGGGGCAAATGTAGACATGCATGCGTCGAACGCAGCTTTAACTTTATCCCGGTCTTCGGGGTGCGTTAAATTGATATTGTCTTCGAAAAGCGGATCGCCTTGTTTGGGGTCCTGTCCCATAATTCGGTAAAATTCTTCGGATCGTTTGCTCGTTTTATTTTTTATGTCATATTTCCAGCTGCCCAGTTTGGCGATGCGCTGGGCGTTGGCGAGGCCTTTTTCGGAGAGTTTGAGCGCCCTTTCCGATTCTTCGCGTTCCCTCATTTCCAATTTCAGTTTTCGG
>JAOUPW010000169.1 GCA_029879665.1 Rhodospirillales bacterium
CGGCGATGAACCCATTGACGAAGGCCCATACCGTGCCGGCGATGGAACCGATGAGGGTCGGGCTGTAGCCGACGTACAGGTGCGACAGCACCGAAACCGGAGCCAGTCCCCATTCGAAAAACGTCGCCGACAGGCCGATCAACAGGATGAACAGGCCGTAGGTCAGTCCGGCGGCAAGGCCGAAACTGATGACCCCCAGGGTCGCATGGTGGGGGAGGTGTTGGTCGTGAGGATGATGATGGTGATGGTGATGCTCGGCCTGTGGCGCCGGTTCTTCCTGGGTCGTTTGCGGATCCTGTTCGTTCATGGGGATATCCTATCCGGAAAGCCTTTCGTCCAGCTTAACTAAAATCTTCCCCGTTGGGCGGAAAATCAACCAGGGGCCAAGTCGGTTAAATCGTCAATTTTCGGATTTTTCGTCCCGTGTAATCGACCGGCGGACCCTGCGCACGCCGACCCAAACCGAGAAGACGACGACCGGAAAAGCCACGGAAACGACGATAAAGGGATCGACCATCACCCCCATCCCCTTGGCCCCCTTGGCCAGATAAGAAATCAGGCTCAACAGGTAATAACTGATGGCGACGACGGACAATCCTTCGACCGTCGCCTGCAACCGCAGTTGCGTACGGGCGCGTTGGTCCATGGAATGGAGGAGATCCCGGTTCTGCCCTTCAAGGGCGACATCGACCCGGGTTCTCAACAGATTGCTCGCCCGGGCGATTCTGAGAGATAGAGTTTCCTGGCGTTCGGCGGCGTTTTCGACGGTTTCCATGGCCGGGATCAGGCGGCGTTCGATGAATTCGCCCACCGGCTGCAAGCCAATGATCCGGTCCTCCTTTAATTCCTTCAGCCGTCGTTTCACCAGTTCGAAATAGGCTCCCGCGGCGCTGAATCGATAGTTGGTTCCGGCACTGATCGATTCCGCTTCCGCCGCCAACATCGAGAGCCGGCCAAGCAACTCCCTTTCGTCCTCCACGCCTTCGATTTGGGTCAACTGGGAAACGATCTCGCTAACTTTGGTTTCCGCCTCGGATACTCGTTGCCGAGCGTCGCGGGCAAGAGGCAGGGCCAGCATGGCCAGCGACCGGTAAGTTTCAATTTCCAAAACCCGCTGGATCATCCTCGCCATGCCACGATGGTTTATGCCGACATCGCGGATCAGATAACGGCGGAACCGGTCACCGTGAATGATGAAATCGGTCCATACCATGGCGCGCTGATGCGCAACGAAACCGCCGGTCACCGTGTTGTTGTCGAATAAACCGACCAATTCAGGGACCGGACGCTCCGGCATATCCTGGGATTCCAGCGCCAAATGCGAGGCAACAAGAACTTCTCCGGGAAGGCGTTCAAGCCATTCCCTCGGCAATAATTCAATCGCGGTATCCTTGAAAGGCTGATCGAAGGCGGCTTCTTTAATGAAGGTATAGGTGACGAATTCCGTATGCCGTTCCCATTTCAACCGGAACCGTCCCATGTCCTCGGAAAAATGCGTGGCGCTTTTCGGCGGCGGGGCGGTATTGAAAAGCCGGCACAGTTCGACAAGGTGTGCATAATCCGCGTCGGCGCCGGTTTCGTCGTTTACAACGGCAAGATATGAAACCTTTGCCGGGGAATCGATGACGCCATGGGGCCGGGCATGCATTTCCTCGGAAAGGGTGTCACGTAAGGGATGCTCTTTGAAATCGGCCATGATCGCCTTTCCCCTCGCAATTTTCGATATAACCTATCATACACCTTTGCCGTGATTGTTCGCATAACACGGCGGCTACGGCTAAGCCAATGAAGGTTTTATGACCGGCCTTGATGTTGCCGACGAAGCGCATTCCACCCGCGCCGGGCTGGACTTGATCTGCGTCCTTGGCCTTGTCGACGATGCGCGGGATGGGCCGTCGACGCCAACACGGGCCGCTGCCGAGGGGGCGCGACGGTCCATAAGGCCGTCGATCCCCAGGTCAACGATCAGAGCGACAATCGTGTCATTAATTCTTATTACAAATCCGACTTTGTGTCCAAGGCGGAACCATAGGCATAAGTATAAAATAATCGAAATGCAATCCGCGCCCTTGATCCAAGACATGGCGGCAAAAAGTAACGGGGTGTATACGGACAGAAGATCATCATATTTTTTGGATGAAAGCTTGAATGGAACGGATTGAAAAAACCTAAATCCGCCACCCGCATTACCGGCGGCCTTTGCGGTTCATGATAAATCGTTTCAAGCCGACCGGCCCTATCGTCATCGGCCGGTTTGTCGAGGAATCGCGGAGCCGCCGCCAAGAAAAAAGGTTCCGAAACGTGATTTCAATACTGAAAAAGCACTGGTTCTTCGTCGGTATCGCCGCGATGATCCTGATCTCCTTTACCGTTCCCGCAGTCGGCCTGTTCGTTCATAAGCATAGCGTTCTGAAGTACGGAATATTCCTCGCCTTCTTCCTTTCAGGCCTGACCCTGGACACTTCCCGGGTTGTCGACCAACTGCGTGATTTCCGCGTGCTGGGAGCGGCCATCGTTTCGTCCCTGGTATTTTTTCCGCTGATTGGCTTCGGGCTGGCGCAGTTCGCGCTTGCCGATTACCCCGACCTGGTCGTCGGCGTCTGCATCATCGCGGTGGCGCCGGCAACTGTCGCCGCCGGGACCGCGATGACCACCATCGCCCGGGGCAACGTGCCGCTAAGCCTGTTTATCTGCGTATCAACCAACGTGGTTGCCGTATTCACGATCCCGTTCGCGCTGAATTTGTTGCTGCAGGCCAATTACAATATTTCCCTGCCGCTCAAGGCGACAATCATCAGCCTGACCATCACGGTGATCATTCCGACCGCCCTCGGTCAACTGGCGCGGATCAAGGCCAAGGAATTTCTGCCCCGCTACAAGAAGTACTTCTCGATCTTCCAACAGCTCATCGTGCTGCTGATCATTCTCAACGCGGTGTCGAAATCGACCGGCCAATTGGCCGAGGCGGGAATCCTGGTCGCGTATGCCTTCGCCTTCATGATCATCCTGCACGGGATCATCCTGGCGATGAACCTCGGCATTTCAAAACTTGTCCATCTGGACGAGCCATCGACCGCGGCGTTCACCATCCACACCTCGGAAAAGACGCTCACCGTGTCCTATCTGGTGTGGAACATGAACTTTGCCGCGTTGTTCCCGATCTCGCTGATTCCGGCGATCGCCTACCACCTGACTCAGTTGATTCTGGACACCTTTGTCGCCCAATACTTTCTCAAGCGGTTGATCGCCGTAGAAGAAGCAAAGGAATCGTCGCTGCCAGGCGCCGCCGCCGCCAGGTGACGGCGGCCAAAAGGTCATGCCAAAAATCGCAATCGGACGGCTTCACGGTCCCGTCGGGGACTGTCCAGCCTTGGCCGAAGTCCCTATGCTGACGCCATGTTCATTGCCCCTGATATCGAGATTGACGAAAGCGAAATCCAGCTTCGGTTTATCCTTGCCGGCGGTCCCGGCGGGCAGAACGTCAACAAGGTGGCGACGGCGGTGGAACTGCGCTTCGATGCGACCGGTTCGGATGCCTTGCCCGATGACGTTAAGCATCGCCTGAAAAGTCTTGCCGGGCGGCGCATGACGGCGGCCGGAATTCTCGTCATCAAGGCCCGCCGTTTCCGCAGCCAGGAAATGAACCGTGCCGATGCCCGCGCCCGTCTCCGCGACCTGATTGAACGGGCGGTCAAGAAACAGCTTCGGCGCCGGCCGACCAAACCCACGCGGGGGTCCCGGGAACGCCGTCTCGGGGATAAGCAGCATCGCGGTAAGGTCAAGCGGCAACGGGGACCGGTCAGCGGCGAAGATTGAATCCTATCGCAAATCCCGAACGGATCGATCCAATTCGCGACGATGCAGTTGCTTAAATAACAATAAAATAGAGTATTTCCATCGATTCCGATAAAACCGGAAATGCTCTAGAACAGCCGCTTGCGACGCTTTTCCTCGTATTGCTGGTGGTAATCCTCGGCCATGAAAAATTCGGATGCCGGGGTGATTTCGGTGACGATGGGTCCAGGGAAGGCGCTGGCTTTTTCCAGGCGCGCCTTGGCGGCGGCGGCCTGCTGCTTGGGGCCATGGAAGAAAACGGCGGAGCGGTACTGGCTGCCGACGTCTGGGCCCTGGCGGTTGAGCGTGGTCGGATCATGGATCTGCCAGAAGACATCGAGCAGTTCCTCGTAGCTGACCTCAGCGGGGTCGAAATCCACGCTGACAACTTCGGCATGGCCGGTAGTGCCGGAACAGACGTCTTCGTAGGTGGGGTTGACTGTAGTGCCGCCCGAATAGCCGACGGCGGTGGCCTTGACGCCCTTTATACGGCGGAAGGCAGCTTCCACCCCCCAGAAACATCCGGCACCGAAAGTCGCCTTCTCCATGTGGTTCTCCCCAGTCTTGTTGGTCGAGTCAGGTCAGGGATCGGACACATAAAAACGCCCAGTCGTCCCTATACCATAGGTACGCCGGGCGTTGAGTATTTCAAGAGTGTGTAAGAACGTGAAAGCCCGGCGAAACGCCTAGGCCGCCTGATCACCTTCACGCCAAGCCGCTGTGCCTTTGCAAGACTGGCATACCCGGTTGCCCACATGTTCGGAGGTGAATTTAGTTCCGCACATCAGGCATCTGCGGGTTTTGCGCTCGACGGGGGTATCGGCGACGGGTTTCTTGGTATTGGAATTAGACGAGCGCGAAGACATAGATTCTTCCCAATCTGTTAAAGGATGCTCCAAAAGAAGCGGCACCTTAACACAAGGTTAAAAAAAATTGAAAACGCTTATGTTTGGATACGGCCATGCATTTTTTGCATATGTTGGCAAGTGGCTATGAAAATTGAGAAAATTTTGCTCAAAGGGCCCCAATTAATTATTTATGCCCGTCGGTCAGCCGGTCCAGTCGAAGGCGGTGGCGGCCATCGGTCAGCCGCCAGGCCCCTGCCAGGACCGCGATGAGGCCCCCCAGAGCGGTGCCGCCGGCGATCAGGAACATGATCAGAAGCTGATATTTTACCGCCTCCACCGGCTCGACCCCGGCCAGAATCTGCCCGGTCATCATGCCGGGCAAGGCAACCAGCCCGGTGGCCGCCATGGAATTGACAATCGGCATCAAGGCAGTGCGGAGAGAAGCGCGCATCACCCGGTCGAGGGCTTCGAACCGGGTGTGTCCCAGGGCGAGACGGGATTCGATGGCGTTTCTTTCATTGAATGCCGTTGCCGTCAGGGTGTTCATGCCCAGGGCCACCGCGTTCATGGTGTTGCCCAGGATCATGCCCAGCAGCGGCAGGGCGTAGCGCGGATCGTACCAGGGATCAGGCCGGAGCAACGCCGACAGCGCCAGAACGCTGATCACGCCGCCGGCCATCAGCATGGAGGTGGTGCCGAGGCCGTAGGTCCAAGCCCCCTTGAAGC
>JAOUPW010000170.1 GCA_029879665.1 Rhodospirillales bacterium
ACCCAGATCATGGAGATCATCACCCCAGAGGCGCCGCAAATGGCCGCGTTCAGGGCATAGGTAAACTCGTAAACCTTTTCGGTGTTGATGCCCATAACCTTTGCCGCGCGAGCATCCTGGGCAGTGGCGCGGATCGCCTGGCCCATGCGACTTTTTTTCATGAAGATGATCACTGCGGCGGCGAGCAGCGTGCATAGTCCGAAGGAAATAAATTTAATGTCGGCAATGGTAATCAGGCCATCGAAAAATGACCTGGTTATAAAACCGGATTGCGTCGTCCGCACTTCTGGCCCGTAAGCAAGATTCAGGGCCTGCTGAACGACAAGCGCGATTCCGAACGTTGCCAATAAAGAGGTGAAAAGGTCCCGCGTCACAACCCATCTGATGATTGTCAGGTATAATACCCAGCCGAAACAAAACATCACAAAGATGACAAGCGGCAGCCCGACGATTGGATGAATGCCCAATGTTTCAAGATGCCAGCTGAAATAACCGCCCATGATGACGAACTCGCCCTGGGCCAGGTTTTTGACGTTCATGACGCCCCAAACAAGGGCCAGGCCGTAAGCGGCAAGAACAAAAATGGCGCCGATGAATAGACCATCCAGAAGCAACTGGATATTGATGACCGGGGCCATTGTCAAAAGATTGATATTGTCGAACATCAAAACCCTACGGTTGATATTTTCAGAAACGGATACACGTCGCCCCTACCCGAAAAGGGCAGAGGCGACGCGAGTGTGCTTAGTCCCGTTACTTGGCTTTGCGCGGCCAATCAACCTTGTGCGACGCATATTTGGACGGCGCAACAACATTAAACGCGCCGTTCTGAATTTGGCGTAACACCATAGGCTTAGCAATATTGTTGCCCTCGGGTGCGAATTTTACCGGGCCGTAGAAAGTTTCCGTGTCGGTCGCCGCGATGGCGTCCCGGAGTTTCGTCTTATCCAGGGAATTTGCATTCTCGAAGGCTTCCTTAAAGACAATAACCGCAGCGGATGCCTGGGCGGCCTGATAGGGCACGTTCTTGTAACCTTTGAAGGACGCCTTAAACAACTCGTTGTAATCACCGGCGGTGCCGAAGTACTTGTCTTTATAGTTGAGGGTTTCAGCCCACTGGGTGGGGCAGAGATAGCCATCAGCGGATGCGCCGAACTGTTTAACGATCTTGGCGCCTTCACAGTGAGTCATGGCAATCATGGGAACATCAACCTGAAGTTCCTTGATTTGCCGCGCCGCCGTCACAGCGCCTTTGTTGTGGCCTGAAATCACCAGCATGTCGGGCCTAACGGCCTTGACCTTGGTCAGTGTTGCCGAGATGTCGGAAAGGTCGGCCGGCATTTTGTCGTCGATGACGGCCTTCATGCCGAATTTTTTCATGTCATCCATCACGCCGGCCCGCACGTCTTGCGAGAACGCATCGTTCTCGAACACCATGGCAACCTTCAAATCAGATGGCTTCTTGCCGTTTTTCTTCGCAATTTCGGCTGCGAGTGAAATGGAACTGGCGAGATACTGCTCAGTCGTGGACAACACCGCGAAGGTATATTTGTAGCCCTTGTTGAACAACGCCCGGGATGCGCCTTCCGCTTCGATCATGGGAACTTTATATTTTTCCACAACCGGAGCAGCGGCGATGGTTGTGGCCGAGCTGTAAGGACCCAGGATGTACTGAACGCCGTCCTGCTTGATCAAGCGCTCAAGAAGCTGGGCCGTACGGGCCGGGGTGGATTCGTCATCATAGTACTGAACCTTCAGCTTGTAGGACTTTCCACCCACCTTGACGCCGCCCAACTCGTTGATCTTCGAAACGGCGAGGTTGTAGCCGTTTTGGCTATCAACGCCGTTGGAAGAATACTTGCCGGTCAACGAAATGGCGGAGCCAAGGATAATGGTATCCCCTTCCACCTTGGCGGAAGCGGGCGCCGCCATGAGCCCGGCGGCGGCAATGCCGAGAGTCAGGGCAGACAGAATCTTGGTGTGTTTAGACATAGATTTCCTCCCAGAAATGTTTGCATTTAAAACCTTGCCGGACCCAAGTTTCTTAAAAAGGGTGCCGGAGTAATTTCTTATTCTCATGGATTGTATCGAAGCGGTTTTATTCCGCAAGGTGTAACCTAAGGAAAGTTGTCGATATTACGGTAAAAATAGGCCGAATTTCAGCGTTTTGCCGATCCCGAGCCCGGCATCCATGATTTCACCGTTACCGGCCTTCCGGTCTGGGTCAGCATCACCTTGGGTTTGACGATCTGATCCAGGGCCGGGGTTTTATCGGCCCGGGTAAAGGAAAGCCGCATGGCTTCGTGTGAAATTTCCGCCCGGCTTCCCCGCTGGAAGGCCTGCTTGTAGGCCATGGTTTCCTTGGTGATGTGGGTCAAGCGATTCACGGAATGATGACCGAATCGGCGCCAGATGCTGTCCAGGAATTGCTCGACCGTCTTCGGCAGGAACAGGTTGATGTCCATGTCCGGACGCCCCTTGGAGAAAGCCATGTAGAGGTTGGGCTCGATCGGCCCCATTTCGTCGGCAACGAAAACGGCCGGCATCATCTTCTTGCCGGAATAGGCCACCAGATAATAACCTTGGGATAGAAACAGCAGGCGATGAAGTTTCTGCGGCTGTAGGTATTCATTGTCGTTGAGCGCCGTGTCGGCAAACCAGAAGGCGGCTTCGAAAGCGGAATTTACGGCAGCGGGCATGATTCTCTCTTAAATCTTTGCAGTCGTTTAGCTATCGACAAACTCAGGACTCCCTGTTCCATTTTAGGGAAACAGGGTTAACGTTCGGGGCCGTCTTGCCTATATCTTCCTATAACTATAGGGTATTATTGGTTAAAAAGTGTTAACGATACGTTGATCTGAAAATGGAAAACATGCCTAACAAATCTGAGATTACCAATGCCGGCCAAAACGCCGGCAGCCGGGCGCATGTGCTTAAACAGGCACAGAACTGGCTTGAAGGCGGCGATGGCGTCGCCTTGGCCACGGTGGTCGGCACCTGGGGCTCTTCGCCCCGGCCGGAAGGCAGCCTGTTGGCGGTATCCGGAACCGGCGCCTTTGTCGGGTCGGTTTCCGGCGGCTGCATCGAGGGCGCCGTGGTCAAGGAAGCCCTTGAAGTCATCGCCGAAGGCAAGCCCCGCCTGTTGGATTATGGCATCACCGATGAACAGGCGTGGGAAGTCGGCCTCGCCTGTGGCGGCGAAATGAAGGTCTTCGTGGAAAAATTCGATAACGCCGATCTCCTTAATGAACTTCTTCAGGACCGGCCGTTGGCGCTGATCACCGATTTCATCAAGGGATCCAGAGCAATCGTCCGCCCGGAAGGACATGCGACTACTCCCGGATTTGATCCCGGGATCGCGAACGAAGTCCGCCAGGTGCTGCAACTAGGTATTTCACGCAGCCTGGAAAGTCCGGACGGCCCCCTCTTCGTCAATGTCTTCAACCCGCCCCTGCGGATGATCATTATCGGCGCCGTCCACACCGCCCAAAGCCTGGCGCCGCTGGCGAACTTGGCCGGATTCAAGGTCACCATCGTCGACCCCCGCCGCGCCTTCGGTACCGACGAACGGTTTGCCGGCATCACCCTCAACGGCGACTGGCCCGACGATGCCATGGCGGAACTGGCGCCGGACAGCAACACCGCTGTCGTCGCCCTGACCCATGACCCGAAACTGGATGACCCGGCCCTGGAAGCGGCCTTGCGCTCGGATGCCTATTATCTGGGGGCGCTGGGCAGCCGCCGTAACCACGCGAAGAGGCTGGACCGTCTGCGCCAGCGCGGCTTCGGCGAAGACGACCTCAACCGCATCCACGGCCCCATCGGACTTGATCTTGGTGGGCGCAGCACGTCTGACATTGCCGTTTCCATTCTGGCCGAGGCGATTGCCGTCCGCCACGGCAAAACGCCAAAAATATGACCGCGAAAATCGCAGCCGTGATCCTGGCCGCCGGAATGTCCCGACGCATGGGTGGCGACAACAAACTTCTCCTGCCTCTGGACGGCACCCCTCTCGTCGTCCGCACCGTTGACGCGGCGCTCAAGTCCAAGGCCGATCCGGTCATCGTGGTCACCGGTTTTGAGCATGAGGATATCGAGGATGCGCTTACGGGAAAGGCCGTGGAATTCGTTCACAATCCCGACTATGAAACCGGGCTCAGTTCCTCCCTGGCGGCGGGAATCAAGGCCCTGGGCGCGGATATCGAAGGAATTGTGGTTTGCCTGGGCGATATGCCGCGCATCACCGCCGAGCACCTCGACCGCCTGATCGCAGCCTTTGATCCCGACGCCATGACCTCCATCTGCGTGCCCGTGTTTGGCGGCAAGCGCGGAAATCCGATTCTTTGGGATCGGCGGTTCTTTGCCGACATATTGGCCCTCAAAGGAGACCAGGGAGCCCGCGGCCTGATTGACGCCCATCACAACCAGGTCGGGTTGGTCGACATGGACGACGATGCGGTTCTCGTTGATGTGGACAGGCCCGAGGACCTGACCCGGGCCGGTTCGGGCGCGAGCGGCGCCCCGATCGCGCCCGAGGGATTCCATCAGGCCATGCCCTACGGACAGGAAATCCTGATCCTGTCTGACAAACAGATGGGCCAGGGGCGCCTGACCGACCCGGACGCTTCGGCCAGTGCCGACAACCCCTATTGCGGGGACAGAATCACGGTCGATGTGAATATCAGCGACGGCAAGATTTCGGATTACGCCCATCGGGTACGAGGCTGCATCCTGTGCGAAGCCGCCGCCAGCGCCCTCGCCGAATCCGTTGTCGGAGAAACAATCACCGGCCTTCAGATTGCGGAAAAAGATCTGGAAGGCATGCTAAACAAAACCGCGGGACCACCAAGCGGAAGATGGTCAGAATTTAAGGCTTTTCTTCCCGTTCAGGATCACAAAAGCCGTCACGATTGCGTATTGCTTCCAATCCGGGCCCTGTCGACAGCCTTGAAGGGACTCGGTTAACTCGGGCTAACTTTTGATGTCGAGCAGATCTTCGGCAAGTTGGTCGCCGGCGCGCAATGCCTTGATGCTGAAGGAATAGGCCGCCTGCGCCTGAATCACCCGCACGAATTCGGTTCCCAGGTCCACGTTGGACTGTTCAAGGGCCGATTGCTGCACCGTTCCGGCACCGCCCAGGCCACCTGTGCGCAGGGTAACATGCCCGGATGAATCCGTTTCATGATAAACGTTACCTGTCGCCGCCCCCAAGCCTTCCGGATTGGAGAAGGTCGCAACCGGAACCTCGAAGATCACCCGCTGCTCGCCATTATTGAAGTGAGCCGTAACCTTCCCGCTTTCCGATACCGTCACGCCGTTGAGCTGGCCGAAGCTGGCACCGTTGGAATTGATCTGGCTGACGGTGAAATTTCCGGCAAACTGGGT
>JAOUPW010000171.1 GCA_029879665.1 Rhodospirillales bacterium
TTACGCCATGGCCTTTGTCGCCGGCGGGCTGGTTCTGATCCTGACCGTGTTCGCCTATCGAAATGAGGCCAGGAATAAAGAAGAAGAAAAAATACTTCGCCAAGCGATGGAAGCGGCGGAAAAGGCGAACCGGGCAAAAACGGAATTTCTCTCTTCCATGAGTCACGAATTGCGGACGCCCATGAATGCGATCATGGGGTTCGCCCAGTTGCTGGAAATTGATCCGGAAGCGCCTCTGACCGAGAACCAGAAAAGCTCGGTTTCCAGTATTCTCAAGGGCGGCGATCATTTGCTGGTGCTGATCGATCAGGTTCTGGAACTCAACAAAATCGAAGCCGACAAGATGACCTTGTCCCTGGAAGCGGTTTCCGCCAGGCACGCGATCGACGAATGCCTTTCCCTGATCGCCGGGCGCGCCGATGAAAGAGGCGTCAAGATCATCGATCAGACGACAGACGGGTATCTGCCCACGCTTAGTACGGATTATACCCGCTTCAAGCAGGTGTTGCTCAATCTGCTTACCAACGCCATCAAATACAACCGCGAAGGAGGCACGGTCAGCCTGGATTGCCGGCCGGCGTCCGATGGAATGGCGCGCATTATCGTGACCGACACGGGCGAGGGTATTCCGGCGGACAAGTGGGATGGCCTGTTCAGGCCGTTCGATCGTCTGGGCCGGGAAGCTGGTGAGATCGAAGGTACCGGCATCGGACTGACCATCAGCAAGAAAATCATCGAACTGCTGGGTGGAAGCATTGGTTTTGAAAGCGAAGAAGGGAAAGGAAGCGCCTTCTGGATCGATGTGCCCTTAAGCACCGTGCAGGAACTGACGCCAGGTATCGTAAAAGCGAAAGAAAGCCCGGTTTCGGATAAGGCGGTGAACACAGTTAACCGCGCGCCGCTCATTCTTTATATCGAAGACAACCCGGCCAATCTGATGTTCATGGAAAAAATGATCAAACAGCTTTCGGATATGAACCTGATATCTGCCCGCACCGCAGAGGCCGGTATTGAGTTGGCAAAAGAGCGCGAGCCGGATTTGATCCTGATGGATATCAATCTGCCCGGGATGAGCGGGATCGAGGCAATGAAGGAACTTAGACGCAACGAGAAAACCCGCGACATTCCCGTTGTCGCCGTGACCGCCGCCGCTATGACTCATAATGTGGAAGCCGGAAAGCAGGCAGGCTTCAAGGCATATTTGACGAAACCCCTCGATCTGGGGGAAGCCATGAATACGATCGAAAAGTTTGTTGCAGATGTGTGGCAGCGGAAAAAATATGCCTCTTGATCCCAGGGTCTTGAAATTCCGCCATCCCTGTTGCAGCTAGATGTCCCCTGTCCCCTGGCGCGCCCCGCGACTTTTGCATCCGTCGGCCCTCGCATCCACCTGCCGTGAACACACGAAAACCGCCGGCTTACGGGAGTCGGCGGTCTGGTCTTTCTGCGAATCCAGAAAGGGGAGGCCTGGAGTAACTGCCCTTGAGCAAGGGCAGATAAATTGAACTAGAAGCCTTCGCGTTCCAGGCGCTTGCGTTCAAGCTTGCGGCCGCGGCGGATGGCTTCGGCTTTTTCCCGGGCTTTCCGTTCGGACGGCTTTTCAAAGGACCGGCGCAGCTTCATTTCACGGAAAACGCCTTCGCGCTGCATCTTCTTCTTCAGGGCCTTGAGGGCTTGATCGACATTGTTGTCGCGGACTGTTACGTGCACTTGCCTTCAACTCTCTTTCAGGTAGATAAAACAGTGAAAATCTCGGAATTGTCTCCCGAGTGGGAGGCTTCTAACACGGCAGTCCGGGAAAGGGAAGTCCGAAAACCCAAACCATGGCCCTAAAACCCGAGTAATTTCGCTATTTTCCGGGATTGTGCTAGGCTTCGCCCCGCTAAGAAAGGTTGATAAATCATGGCCATCCTGAAAATCGCCCGCATGGGCCACCCGGTGCTGGGTGTCCCGGCAGCCCCCGTGGCTGACCCGCAATCGCCTGAAATCAGGGCTCTTCTGGCCGATATGGTCGATACCCTGGCCGATATCGGCGGCATCGGCCTGGCCGCGCCCCAGGTCCATCAATCCGTCCGTATGGTCATTTTCCATGTTCCCGCCGTCCGTGCCGCGGCCGAGCGCTACCGGGATTCCGGGCTTGACGAAACCCAAGCCGAGGTTCCGTTTACCGTGCTCATCAACCCTGAAATCGAGCCCTTGAGCGAAGAAACCGCCGAGGGCTGGGAAAGCTGCCTCTCGGTCCCCGGCATGATGGGCAGCGTGCCGCGCTTCACCCGCATCCGTTACACTGGCCTCAGCCACGAAGGCGAAGTCATCTCGCGCGAGGCCGAGGGCTTCCACGCCCGGGTCGTTCAACACGAATGCGATCACCTGGACGGCATCCTCTATCCACAACGGATAACGGATATGTCACAATTCGGCTTCACGGAAGAAATGAAACGCCGGGCACAACCTGATACAATGGCGTCAGATGAGCCGGATACGGGAGACAGCGGAACATGAGCATGGCGGAGATACAGGATAAGATTCTGCTGGCGGCGCTGGGCCACGTGCCCTTCGACGGCTGGACCGAAAAAACCCTCGCGGCGGCGCTTGACGATGCCGGCTTCGGGCGGGAAAAGGCGGTCAGCGCCTTTCCCGGCGGGACTGCCGATCTGATCGCCCATTTTTCCGCTTATGCCGACCGTCAAATGGTTGCCGCCATGCAGGAACTCGATCTCGAATCCATGCGCGTGCGCGACCGCATCGCCGCCGGCGTGCGCCTTCGCCTTGAGTGGCTCAGTCCCCACCACGAAGCCGTGCGCCGTGCCACCGCCTGGCTGGCGCTGCCCATGAACGTGCCGCTGGCGATCCGCCTTACCGCCGTCACCTGTGATGAAATCTGGCATGCCGCCGGCGATCGCTCGGTGGATTTCAACTATTACACCAAGCGCGGGTTACTGGCGCCGGTCTATACGGCGACGGTGCTCTATTGGCTGGCGGATAGCTCGGAAGGCTCGACCGAAACCTGGGCTTTTCTCGACCGCCGCCTCAGCGATGTGTTGAAGATCCCCCGTCTTCAGTCGCGCCTTGTGAAAAGGTTGGAGCGAACGGCCCGATATTTCAAAAAAAGCGTCGGCCGCCGGGCCTCTGGTTACGCTCCCGGGCCGTTCGGCACCCGGCCCCGGTGACGCGGAGCGATCCCCATGACCCAGCCCCCGGCCACCGGAAAAAAGAAAGCCGCGAAATCGAAAAAGGCGGCCAAAAAAACCGCAAAAAAGACTGCCAAGAAGACCGCTAAAAAAACCGCCAAGAAGACCGCTAAAAAGACCGCCAAGAAGACCGCCAAGAAGACCGCGAAAAAAACCGTAAAAAAACCGGTGCCGCCCCGGCCCGAACTCAAGTCCGAAGTCCTAACGGTTGAGCGACGTGTCGAGGCCCGTATCGAAAATCACATCAACGGGCGCATCGTTACCCGCAACAATAACAGGGGAATGGCCTGTAATATACGCGACCTTAGCGAACATGGGGCGCGGATAAAATTCCTCGGCACCTACGAAGGCCCAAGGCTGTTTACGCTGATCACCGAACACAACAAGAGATACAACTGCGCCGTGGCATGGACCCTGAACTCCCTGGTCGGGGTCAAATTCATCTGAGAGCCCGAAGCCAGGACGGCGCCACTCTCCGTTCGCGCCGTTTCAAGACCGATACCTCAAGGCGAATTTCAGGTGGAGCAGTTGAAACTGGGGTCTGTCTTTTAAATTAAGCCTGTGTTCTGACCCCCCGGATCGCGTTCCGCCGTTTAACCTTTTCCCTTCGGTGTCAGCCGCGTCACGTGGCCCATCTTGCGCCCGGGCCGGGTTTCGGCCTTGCCGTACAGGTGCAGGCAGGCCCCGGGTTCCGCCGCCAGCGCCGCCCAGGCGTTGACGTCGTCGCCGATCAGGTTCGTCATCACCGCGTCTGAATGGGGCACTGTCGACCCCAGGGGCAGGCCGCAGACGGCACGCACCAATTGCTCGAACTGGCCACAGACACAGGCATCCATGGTCCAGTGGCCGGAATTGTGGGGCCGGGGGGCAATTTCATTGACCAGAAGGCGTCCGTCACGGGTGACGAACATTTCCACCGCCAGCAGCCCGGTAAGGTCCATGGCCTGGGCGATCCGTTCGGCGACGCCTTGCGCTTCAGCGGCCAACGCTTCGGATATGGCGGCCGGCGCGGTGGTCGTATGTAGGATGTGATTCCGATGCACATTCTCTACCGCCGGATAGGTTGCAAGGGCGCCGTCCAGACCCCGGGCCACGATCACCGAGAGTTCTTTCTCAAGATCAACGAAGGCTTCCAGGATACCGGTCCCACTGGCCATCTGGACCCAGGCTTCGTCCAGGTCGCTGTCGGGACCGATCAGCACCTGGCCTTTTCCGTCGTAGCCCATCCGCGTGGTTTTCAAAACCGAAGGCCGGCCCAGGGTCTCTACGACGTCCCTGAGCTCGCCGACGGACCCGGCCCGGGCATAGGGCGTGGTTGCGATGCCGAGCCCGGCGATGAAGTCCTTTTCCACCCCCCGGTCCTGGGAAATGCGCAAGGCGTCCCATCCCGGGCGCACCGGCACGGCACGGGACAGCAGTTCCACGCTTTCGTGTGGCACGTTCTCGAACTCGAAGGTCACCACATCGACGGCGGCGGCGAAGGCGGCGAGGGCGTCCCGGTCTTCGTAGGCGGCGATCGTGGCCGCCGCCGAAACCTGGGCCGCCGGGCAGTCTGTTTCCGGCGCGAAAATATGGCAGCGGTAGCCCAGTTGCGCCGCAGCCATGGCCGTCATGCGTCCCAGTTGCCCACCGCCCAGGATGCCGATGGTGCTCCCGGGGGCAAGCGGTGCGGTAGCGGAGGCGGTATTGCGGCTCACGGGCGAGGGGCCGGATCAGGTCGGCGTATGAGCGACGGCATCAGTTTGCTCCGTCCGCCATTTGTCCAGCGCGGCGGCGATGGCTTGGTCATGCAGGGCGAGCACGCTTGCCGCCAGCAGCGCCGCATTGATGGCGCCCGCCTTGCCGATGGCCAGGGTGCCCACGGGAACCCCACCCGGCATCTGGGCGATGGAAAGCAGGCTGTCCATGCCCTTCAAGGCCTGGGATTCGATCGGCACGCCGAACACCGGCAATGGCGTCATGGCTGCCGTCATTCCCGGCAGGTGAGCGGCCCCGCCGGCGGCGGCGATAATCACCTGAAGGCCGCGGTCCTTGGCGCTCTTGGCGTAGTCGTAGAGCCGATCCGGAGTGCGGTGGGCGGAAACGATTCGGCTTTCGAACGGGATTCCCAGTTTTTCCAGGGTTTCCGCGCAATTGCGCAGGGTCTCCCAATCGGACTGGCTGCCCATAATAATCCCGACGATGGGGGA